>NZ_JAMXIO010000089.1:0-206 GCF_059651515.1 Oerskovia sp. 140933 | reverse complement strand
ATTGCTCGTCGGGTGGAGGCGATCCAGGGGGATACCTCGAGTGCGGTGGGGGCGATCGGTGAGATCGCGGACATCATCGGGCGGATCAACGACTATCAGCTGACGATCGCCTCGGCGGTGGAGGAGCAGACGGCGACGACGACGGAGATGTCGCGGGGGGTGCAGGAGTCGGCGACGGGGGCCTCGGAGATCGCGGGCAACATCAC
>NZ_JAMXIO010000088.1:0-218 GCF_059651515.1 Oerskovia sp. 140933 | reverse complement strand
CAGTGCCCTATCGTTCTGGGTGTTCTTCCCGATCTTCAAGATCATCTTCAAGCGTGACCCCGAGGCGAGCGACCCGGCCGGGCCGGGTGTGCCGGTTGGTGTGCCGGTGGCCGGGGGTCCGGCGGAGTCCTCGTCGTCGGCCCGTGCGGGCCAGGAAGTCTGAAGAGTGCGCTGATGTCCAAGCTGTTGACGATCGTCGTCCCGTGCTACAACTCCGC
>NZ_JAMXIO010000087.1:0-260 GCF_059651515.1 Oerskovia sp. 140933 | reverse complement strand
GGGGTGTATGCCACGGGGTGGATCAAGCGGGGGCCGGTCGGGTTGATCGGGCACACCAAGTCCGACGCGTCCGAGACCGTGCGCCACCTCGTCGAGGACGTCGCCGACTCGCGCACGGCCGCCCACCCCGAGCCCGAGGCGATCCTGGAGTTCTTGGCCGAGCGCGGGGTGGACGTGGTGCAGTGGGCGGACTGGGAGGTCCTGGACGCTCACGAGCGTTCGTTGGGCGAGCCGCACGGGCGTGAGCGCGTGAAGGTCGT
>NZ_JAMXIO010000086.1:0-318 GCF_059651515.1 Oerskovia sp. 140933 | reverse complement strand
GATGTGCCGCGGACGTGGCCGTTGGAGGCTCGGCAGGTTGCGGTGCTGGGGGCGGGGAACGTGGCGTTGGACGTGGCGCGGGTGCTGGCCAAGCACGCTGACGACTTGTTGCCCACGGAGATCCCGGACAACGTCTATCAGGGCCTGAAGAACTCTCCGGTCACGGATGTGCACGTGTTCGCGCGTCGTGGTCCGGCGCAGGCGAAGTTCTCGCCGTTGGAGCTGCGTGAGCTGGGGCATGTGCCGGACGTGGACGTGATCGTGTATCCGGAGGACTTCGAGTTCGACGAGGGGTCGATGGCCGCGATCAACTCGTCG
>NZ_JAMXIO010000085.1:0-389 GCF_059651515.1 Oerskovia sp. 140933 | reverse complement strand
CGGCTCGACGGTGAGCGTCGCACTGGGCGACGACGTCACCTGCACGATCCTCAACACCGCCCAGCAGCCCACGCTGACCCTCGTCAAGGAGGTCGACAACGGGACGACCGGCGGGACGTACGAGCCTGCCGACTGGACCTTGACCGCGACGGGTCCGACGACCGGTGTCTCCGGCGCGTCGGGGACCGAGGTCGTCACCTCGGCCCCCGTGGCGATCGGCGACTACGAGCTCTCGGAGGAGGGCCCAGCGGGGTACACGGCCGGCGCGTGGACCTGCACGGGCGGGGCCCTCACCGGCTCGACGGTGAGCGTCGCACTGGGCGACGACGTCACCTGCACGATCCTCAACACCGCCCAGCAGCCCACGCTGACCCTCGTCAAGGAGGTCG
>NZ_JAMXIO010000084.1:0-402 GCF_059651515.1 Oerskovia sp. 140933 | reverse complement strand
AGACCCGTGCGTATCCGATCTTCATCCCCGTCATGGCGCAAGTGTCGCAGTTGAACCCCCTTCACCGGGCACATTTGCGGGCGGGTCTACCGGGCGCCGCCAACTCGCGGAGCCACGTGGGTCGGGTTGGAGCGCCGGGGTGCCCGGTGAGGGATCGGCTAACGGGCGTCTTGAGGTGCTCGGCTGGTACGTCGACTACGAAGCCCTCAACCGAGCCCTCGAAAGGCCGCCGCGGGGGCGGTGAGAGTCGGCCGGCCGAATGGATCCTCAAGCTGGCCGATCGCCCATGAGGCGTCAGTGCCCTGCGCTAGGTGTACTGACCAGGACCGTTGTTGACGTGAAGAGAGACCTCCGTGTCGAGTGGGAGCTGTCTAGGAACCCGGCTCTGACCAACGGAGGTCT
>NZ_JAMXIO010000083.1:0-455 GCF_059651515.1 Oerskovia sp. 140933 | reverse complement strand
CCTTCGACGGGCGTCGAGGCTGATGCTTCCGCCCCTTCCTCTTCCACTGCCACTGCTGCGCGGCGTCGCCGGTGGCCGTTGGTCGCCGGTGCGACGGCGGTCGCGCTGGTCGCGACCGGTGCGGTCGCCTATGGCTCTGCCAAGAAGACCGTCGAGCTGGACGTCGACGGTGAGATCACCACGGTCAGCACGTTCGCCGGTTCCGTCGAGGGTCTTCTGGCGGAGGAGGGTGTGCGGGTCACGGACAAGGACCTGGTCGCTCCTGCGGTGGACGCGGCTCTGTCGAACGGGGCTGACGTGGTGGTGCGGTACGGGCGTGAGGTGACCGTGCAGACGGACGGTCAGCAGAGCGACGTGTGGCTCACGGCTCTGGACGCGGACGAGGCGCTCGACACGCTCGCGGACCGTGGGACGGACGTGCGTCTGGTCGCCTCGCGCTCGGGCGCCGACGGGCG
>NZ_JAMXIO010000082.1:0-466 GCF_059651515.1 Oerskovia sp. 140933 | reverse complement strand
TGTACCCGGCCAGGAGGTTGGTGTCAGTTCCGGTTGTTGAAGGGAGGACCTCCGGGCTTAGTGGAGATGTCGAAGTCTTCACAACCCGGAGGTCCTCGTGTCTCACGCTAATGCCCGGCTGACCGTTCGCGGCAGGCTGTTGATCGTCGAACGTCGCCGCCAGGGGTGGAGGCAGGCTCACATCGCGGCGGCGATGGGTGTCTCGCGCAAGTGTGTGCGGTACTGGTTGCACCGGTTCGCTACCGAGGGCGAGGCCGGCCTGGCTGACCGGTCCTCGCGCCCGCACCACAGCCCGACGAAGACCCCACCCGAGGTCGAAGCCAAGGTCGTGGCGCTGCGTCTGGCCGAGAGGCGCGGGCGGGACCAGATCGCTGCCGAGACCGGCGTCCCGGCCCGGACCGTCTCTCGGGTCCTGGCCCGCCACCACATGCCGCACCTGGCCGTGCTGGACCCGATGACCGGTGAA
>NZ_JAMXIO010000081.1:0-503 GCF_059651515.1 Oerskovia sp. 140933 | reverse complement strand
GCGTCGGAGTTCTCGGCGAGCTCGGAGGAGACGGCGGTGCAGTCGGGTGCGGTGGCGACGGCTGCGGAGCAGGTGTCGCAGAACGTGCGGACGGTGGCTGCGGGGGCGGAGCAGATGGGGGCTTCGATCCGGGAGATCGCGCAGAACTCGAACGAGGCGGCGAAGGTGGCCAATCGTGCGACGGATCGTGCGGCGTCGACGAATGCGACGGTGCAGAAGCTGGGGACGAGCTCGCAGGAGATCGGTGACGTGGTGAAGGTGATCACGTCGATCGCGGAGCAGACGAACTTGTTGGCGTTGAACGCGACGATCGAGGCGGCTCGTGCGGGGGAGGCGGGCAAGGGGTTTGCTGTGGTGGCTTCTGAGGTGAAGGAGCTGGCGCAGGAGACGGCGAAGGCGACGGAGGACATTGCTCGTCGGGTGGAGGCGATCCAGGGGGATACCTCGAGTGCGGTGGGGGCGATCGGTGAGATCGCGGACATCATCGGGCGGATCAACGACTA
>NZ_JAMXIO010000080.1:0-526 GCF_059651515.1 Oerskovia sp. 140933 | reverse complement strand
CCCTCCTCGACCGGAAGGCGTTCTTTCTTGTGAGCAGCTCTCGTCCTTTGCGTGTGGCTATCGTCGGTGCTGGTCCGGCTGGGATCTATGCGGCGGACATTCTGTCGAAGACGGATGTGGCGGTGAGTATCGATCTGTTCGAGCGGTTGCCGGCGCCGTTCGGGTTGGTGCGGTATGGGGTGGCGCCGGATCATCCGCGGATCAAGGCGATCATCGTGGCGTTGCACAAGGTGTTGGCGCGTGGTGATGTGCGGTTGTTGGCGAACGTGGAGTACGGGGTTGATCTGAAGCTGGATGATCTGCGGCAGTTCTATGACGCGGTGATCTTCTCGACGGGGTCGATCCGGGATGCGGCGTTGGCGATCGAGGGGATCGATCTGCCGGGGTCGTTCGGGGCGGCTGATTTCGTGTCGTGGTATGACGGGCATCCGGATGTGCCGCGGACGTGGCCGTTGGAGGCTCGGCAGGTTGCGGTGCTGGGGGCGGGGAACGTGGCGTTGGACGTGGCGCGGGTGCTGGCCAAGCA
>NZ_JAMXIO010000079.1:0-570 GCF_059651515.1 Oerskovia sp. 140933 | reverse complement strand
GACGTTGATGTTGGAGATCGCGTACTCGAGACGGTTCTGCGTCGCACCGAAGTTCGACCGAGCGGTCGAGACGGCGTTGAGCGCCGTGTCGATCGCCTCGATCGCGGTCTGGGCGTTCGCGGCGGTGTTGACCGTGAGGCCGGTACCGCTCGCCGCGGCACCCGCGCCCGTCGCGGAGAAGATGCTGCCCGCGCCGTCACCGATGATGGTCTCGAGGTCGTTCGCCGCCAGGGCGATCGTGATGGTGTTGCCACCGCCCGCGGAGCCCTCGGCACCGACCTGGACCGTGAGGTCCGTGGCAGCGGCCGTGAGCAGGTTGATGCCGTTGAAGTTGGTCGAGTCGACCACGCGGTTGAGCTCGTTCGCGAGCTCGTCGAGCTCGGACTTGATCGCCGTGCGCGCGTCGGCGTTGTTGGTGTCCGAGGCCGCCTGGACGGTCAGGTCACGCATGCGCTGCAGGATCGACTGCGCTTCGCCGAGCGCGCCTTCCGCAGCCTGCACGACGCTGATGCCGTCCTGCGCGTTGCGCGCGGCGACCGAGTAGCCGTTCACCTGAGCCTTGAGGCCCTC
>NZ_JAMXIO010000078.1:0-572 GCF_059651515.1 Oerskovia sp. 140933 | reverse complement strand
GGGTTGGCCGTCGAGGGCTTGGTGGCGACGGTGGGTGTTGTAGTGCTCGATCCAGGGTGCCAGGGCGGCAGCTCGTTCGTCGTTGGAAGTGAAGACCTGCCGGTAGGCCCATTCGGTGGCCAGGGTGCGGTTGAGGCGTTCGACCTTGCCGTTCTGCCAGGGGCAGTGCGGCTTGATGAACTTCTGCTGGATGCCTCGGGCAGTGCAGATCTCGCGCAGCGAGTACCGGTAGGCCCACGCGTTGTCGGTCATGAGGCGTTCGATCCGGGTGATGCCGTGAGCAGCGAAGTAGCTGATCGCGCGGGCCAGAAAGGCCGCGCAGGTGGTGCCCTTCTCGTCGGGCAGGATCTCGGAGTAGGCCAGGCGGGAGTGGTCGTCCACGAGTGAGTGCACGTAGTCGTAGCCGATCGGGGACTTGTTGGTGCGGGACTGGTGGTTCGACGTGCTCCCACCTTGGCCTCGCCAGCCGCCACCGTCGGGGATACGGCCGAGCTTCTTGACGTCCATGTGGACCAGCTCGCCGGGCCGGTCGCGTTCGTAGCGCACGGCGGTGGCCTTCGAGGAACGGATGC
>NZ_JAMXIO010000077.1:0-855 GCF_059651515.1 Oerskovia sp. 140933 | reverse complement strand
GGGTCTGCTGCACGGATAGGTGTCAGATGGTCTCAGGCGGCGAGTGCGACCTGAGGGGTGTTGATCGTCTCGTATTCGATGGGTGTCAGTCGACCGAGGCGGGCTTGCCTGCGGCGGCGGTGGTAGGTCCGTTCGATCCAGGTGATGATCGCCAGGCGCAGGTCCTGGCGGGTGGCCCATCGGCGCCGGTCCAGGACGTTCTTTTGCAGCAGGGAGAAGAACGACTCCATCGCGGCGTTGTCGCCGGCGGAGGCGACCTGGCCCATGGACCCGAGCAGGCCGTGGCGGTGCAGTTCGCGTAGGACCTTCCTGCTTCGAAACTGGCTGCCTCGGTCCGAGTGGACCACGCAACCGGTCACGTCACCGCGGCGGGCCGCGGCGCTGACCAGGGCGTTCACTGCGATCCTGGACTTCATCCGGTCGCTGATCGAGTAGCCTACGATCCGGTTGGAGTACAGGTCCTTGATCGCGCACAAGTACAGCTTGCCCTCGCTCGTAGGGTGCTCGGTGATGTCCCAGAGCCATACCTGGTTGGGGCGGTCGGCCTTGAAGACGCGCAGCACCAGATCATCGTGCGCGGGCGGCCCGACCTTCTTACCGTTCTTAGCGCGCTTCTTGCCGAACACGGACCACCACCGGTTGTCGCGACAGATCCGCCACACCCGCCGGTCGCACGCCGCCAAGCCGGCCCGGTGGGCCTCGTCGGCCAGCAGTCGGTGCCCGAACTCGGGGTCCTCGACGTGGGCGTCGAACAGGACGTTGGCCAGATACGCCTCCTCGAGATCGTGCCTGGTCACGGGTGCGGCGAGCCAGCGGTAGTAGGGCTGTCGGGCGAGCTTGAGGACCCGGCACGTC
>NZ_JAMXIO010000076.1:0-918 GCF_059651515.1 Oerskovia sp. 140933 | reverse complement strand
AGACCTCCGTTGGTCAGAGCCGGGTTCCTAGACAGCTCCCACTCGACACGGAGGTCTCTCTTCACGTCAACAACGGTCCTGGTCAGTACACCTAGAGCACCTTCCTGTAGAGCTCTGCCGAGTCGGCCTGCTCGAGCTGCTCGAGCTCGGCGACGAGGCGCACGAAGTGCTCCGTCCGGGTATGGGCGTCGAGGTGGTCCTGCGACTCCCACGTCTCGACGAGGACGAAGCGGGTGGCGTCGTCGGTCCGCTGGAGGAGCTCGTACGACAAGCAGCCGGCCTCCTGCCTGGTCGCACCGACCAGCTCCCGGTAGACGACGAGTGCGCGGGCGACGTGCCGCTCCTCGATGACGCACGGGACGAGGACGTGCACCGCGTCCTCCGGACGCTGGACGACGTGTGGGCGAGGGGTCTCGACGGGGGAGCTCATGGCCCGACGCTATCTGTCGTCCTCGACGCGTCCGTCGACCACGACGCGCCGGCGGGGTGAGGCGACGGCCCGCCGGCGCGGCCGCCGTGGTCCCGGACATGGCCCTCGTGAGCGCCCGACGCCCGGTGACCGGGGTCACGGAACGCTGGTTTGACCGCAGCGCCCCCTCCACCGTAATGTTCTCTGAGTCAGCCCGGCAGGGAGGAACAGACACCACTGCGAAGCTCCTCGGAGCCGCCGCGAAGTGGCTGGATCCCCCGGGTGAACCAACCTTCCTGAAGATTTCTGAGGATGCTTGCGTCCTTGAGGAGTAGGGAATGCGGTCGGCTCGTGCGGCACCCCTCCTGAGAAATCAAGAGGTTGGAAAGCCCCGGAAAGTCTGATAAGATTAACAAGTTGCCCCGAGTGAAGGCCTGGGAACGGGTTGGATTCGGTGCGTGTCGGTTGCTTGAGAACTCAACAGTGTGCTTGATAGTTAATGCCAATTG
>NZ_JAMXIO010000075.1:0-1060 GCF_059651515.1 Oerskovia sp. 140933 | reverse complement strand
TGTACTGACCCGTTGCGTTGTTGATTCGGTCGATGGGTCGTAGGCCGCCGATGCCGAGGTGGGGTCGTTCCAGGTTGTAGTGGTTGAGCCAGGTAGGCAAGGCGGCGGCGCGGTCGGCGTTGGATGACCAGATCCGGGAGTAGGCCCACTCGGTGGCCAGGGTGCGGTTGAGGCGCTCGACCTTCCCGTTGGTCCAGGGGCAGTGCGGCTTGATGAATTTCTGCACCGCACCGAGGTCGGTGACGGCTTGCTGGAACGCGCGGGAGTGGCGGTAGGCGAACGCGTTGTCGCTGATCACTCGTTCGATCTTGATGCCATGGGCGGAGTAGAACGCTGCCGCGCGGGCCAGGAACCTGGCCGCGGTGGCGCCTTTCTCATCGGCGTGGATCTCGACATAGGCAAGCCGGGAGTGGTCGTCAATCGCGGCGTGCACGTAGTCGTAGCCGATCCCGCGACCTCGGACCTTTTCCGAGCGGCCGTGCGCGCGCCAGCCACCGCCGTCCGGGATGCGCCCGAGCTTCTTGACGTCCACGTGGATCAACGACCCGGGGTAGGGGTGCTCGTAGCGGTTCGCGGAGCGTCTGGTGGCGCGGATGACTTGCCCGGTGACCGGGTCGCACTCAGCCAAGCGCGGGGTGTGGTGACGGGCCAGGACACGGCCCACGGTCGAGGCCGGAACCCCGACCACCCTGGCGATCGTGAGTGGGCCACGACGGGTCAGCATCCGCGCGATCCGTACCCGGGTCTCGACACAGGCCGGGGTCCGGCGCGGATGAGAGCGCGCCACGCTCGACCGGTCGACCAACCCCGCCCGACCTTCGACCTGGAAGCGGCGCCACCACCGCCACGCCGTCGTGCGCGAGACACCCATCTCCGCCGCGACATGCGCGACCGGGCGCCCGGTCGCGATACGGCGAACCATGATCAACCTACCCGCCGGCGTCAGCCGGGCGTTAGCGTGGGACACGAGAGACCTCCGTTGGTCAGAGCCGGGTTCCTAGACAGCTCCCACTCGACACGGAGGTCTCTCTTCACGTCAACAACGGTCCTGGTCAGTACA
>NZ_JAMXIO010000074.1:0-1134 GCF_059651515.1 Oerskovia sp. 140933 | reverse complement strand
CGACTGCACCGCCGTCTCCTCCGAGCTCGCCGAGAACTCCGACGCCACCCCCGCCAACGACTCCGCAGCCGACGCGATCGTCATCGACGACTCGAGCACCCCCGACAACGTCCGGCCGAGGGACACCTGGGTCCGTTCGAGGGCCACCGCCATCTGCCCCAGCTCGTCCTTGCCGACCACGCCCGACCTGGCCGTCAGGTCACCGCTGCCGGCGGCCGCGAGGCTCGACGACACGGCACCGATCCGACGGACGATCCCCCGGGCCACGACGTACCCCAGACCGACCGCGAGGACGGTGCCGAGGACGGAGAGCAGGACCGTGACGAGGATCGCGCGCGACGCCAGCGCCGCGGTGTCCTCGGCGAGAGCGGCTGCGGCCTCGCCCTGGGACGCCGTCTCCACCTGCATCGCTTCCATGACGGCTGTCGTCAGGGGTCGGACGGTCTCGTTGAAGTACGTCGCGAAGCCCTCGACGTCCCCCTCGTCCGCCAGGGGGAAGAGCTGACCCTCTGCTGCCGCGTAGTAGTCGTCGAGCGCAGCGACCATCGCGTCGACGTCGGCCTGGTTCACGGCGTTGGACCGGTAGGCCTCGATCTGCGAGTCGAGGTCCGCCTGGCGCTCGACCAGCTCGTCGACCAGGGTCGCGCGCGTCTCCTCGTCGGCGATGCCGTACTGGATGACCCGTGCACGGTCGCCCTGGTACGAGCGCTGGATCTCGGTGAGCTGCTGCAGCGGGGTCACGTTGGCGTGGTACATCCTGGCGGCGTCCGCCCCCAGCGACCGCATCGACACGACGGCCTCGACCGTGACGACGACACCGACCGCGACCATGACCAGGACGGCCGTCAGGATCTTGATCAGGACGGGGCGGTCCGTCCACAGGCGCCCTCGTCCCCTCGTCTGCTCGCTCATCTGCTCGCCTCTCGTTCGTCCGGGGACGGCGATGTCCCCTCCTGAACGGCCACGCGGGGCGGGGCCGGTCCGCCCGGGCCGTGGGCCCGGCGGCGGTGCTGTGCGGTCCCCCGGCTGGTGGGACGGGGTGCGGGTGGGTGTGGTGGGTGTCGTGGGGTTCATCCGGGGCTCAGATCCGGAACTGGGCCACGCGGGTGCGCAGCTCGACCGAGACCTGGGCCA
>NZ_JAMXIO010000073.1:0-1426 GCF_059651515.1 Oerskovia sp. 140933 | reverse complement strand
CGGCGACGACGACGGAGATGTCGCGGGGGGTGCAGGAGTCGGCGACGGGGGCCTCGGAGATCGCGGGCAACATCACCGGCATCGCGACCGCGGCGGCGTCGACCGCCGACGGCCTCCAGGAGATGAACGAGTCGATCGCCGAGCTCGCGCGCATGAGCGCCGAGCTGCGCGCCTACGCCGACCAGTTCGCCTACTGACCCGTGCCCGTACGAGCGAGGTCCCGAGGAAGGAAGCAGCAGGTGAACCGACAGAGCGAAGTACCCGACGTCGTCGCGCAGACGCCCGACCCCGAGCTTGCGCCCGACCCCGACCTCGTGCCCGACCCCGACCTCGCGCCCGAGCCCGCACCTGGGCCGGCGCCTGAAGAGGCCCGTCAGCAGGCGCGCACCTCCGACGGGTCGGTGCCCGCCGACGAGGTCGACGGCGCGGGCGCCGCCGCCGGGGAGACCGGTGGACGGGCGAGACGGCTCGCGATCCGCGGCGCGAACCGCTCCGTCCGGGCCCGGATCCTCACCCTCGTGGCGGTCCTCGTGGTCGTGATGATGATCCTGGGGGTCGTGGCCATCTCGACCGTCTCCTCGCTGCGGGAGCGGGCCGAGCGGATCGGCACCGTCCAGAGCACCCTCAACGCCCGGGTCCTGGAGCTCCAGAGCTCGGTGTGGTCGTACCGGTTGGCGACCGAGGGGTTGGGGGACTTCCACGACGCCGTCGCCGACGCCGCCGACCAGTACCTCGCCATCGCGGCCGCGTACCAGTCCGTCCAGGCCGACTCGAAGGCCCTCGAGGAGGCCTACGCCGAGGTGGGGGAGGAGGTCCCGGACCAGTACCTCTCGTTCGAGCTCGCCATGGGGGACTACGTCACGATCGTCCAGGACCGCAAGATTCCCGCCTTCCAGACCGAGAACCGTGGGCTGTACCGCTCGGCGGACACCGACCTCGACAAGGTCGGCCTGCAGGTCGGTGGCGCCCTGGACCGGCTCCAGAGGTCGATCGACGAGATCCTCGCGGAGGAGACGACGCGTGCAGCGCGTGAGGCGACCGGGGCCATCGTCACGCTGATCCTGGTCATCGGGGTCGGCGCGGTCGGCGGCATCGTCGTGGGACGCGTCGTGTCCGGCCGTATCCGGGCGGGGATCGTCGGCGTGCAGCGCACGGCCGAGGCCATCGCGGAGGGCGACCTCACCCAGGAGGCCGGTGTGACGGGTCGGGACGAGCTCGGAGACATGGCTCGCGCGCTCTCCACCGCGCAGACGAACCTGCGGGGCCTGATCGCGGGGGTCGTCGAGTCGTCGATGACGATCGCGTCGGCTGCGGAGTCGTTGGCGGGGGTGGCGTCGGAGTTCTCGGCGAGCTCGGAGGAGACGGCGGTGCAGTCGGGTGCGGTGGCGACGGCTGCGGAGCAGGTGTCGCAGAACGTGCGGACGGT
>NZ_JAMXIO010000072.1:0-1524 GCF_059651515.1 Oerskovia sp. 140933 | reverse complement strand
GTCGCACCGGCGACCAACGGCCACCGGCGACGCCGCGCAGCAGTGGCAGTGGAAGAGGAAGGGGCGGAAGCATCAGCCTCGACGCCCGTCGAAGGGTCGGGGGCGGAGGGAGTCGGCGCGGTGCGCTCGAGCGCCTCGTGCTTGGTGCTGCGGAAGGGGTTCTTCACTCGTGTCCAGTCGTCGTGCTGTCCGGGCACGGGAGGTCGAGGCTCGCGACGAGGCACAGCCCGGTCCGTGCAGGGCACGGTGCGACGAGGTCGCTCCGGGGTCTCGACCAGCCGATCCGGCGGTCCGGGCGCCTGGGCACCGGGCTCACGGCCCGGTCGGCACCACCCGCTGCGAGATCACATCGTGGCGACTTCTGCACGCGGGACACTCGACCGTAACCGACTCGTTATGGATCGCCAAGCCGACGCGCTGCCGTCCACGCACTGCCCGGGTGGACGAACCGGGTGCCACCTCGCAGGTCGGGCGAGCCCGGCCTGCGCGTGACGGTGTCGTGCGACACACCCGGGTGCGCGGCCTCCACGGTCACCGGCGGCCGGACGGGGACGCACGAAGGGTGCGGGGGCCACAGCTCTCGCTGCGGACCCCGCACCCTTCCGACGACGCGCTCAGGACGAGCCCGTCAGGGCGTCCAGACGCTCAGCGCAGGCCGAGCTTCTTGGAGCAGGCGGGCCACTGGCCCCAGCCCGACCGGGCCTGGAGGGCCTGGGCGCGCTGGGTCTGCTCGGCGGCCGAGGCCTCCGAGGGGAGACCCGAACCGCCCATGGCGCGCCAGGTGCTGGCCGAGAACTGGTAGAGGCCGTAGTAGCCGTTCCCGGTGTTCGTCGCGGGGTTGCCCCCCGACTCGCACTTCGCCAGGGCCGCCCAGACGTCCCCGCCGACGGTGCTCGGCGCCGCCGGCGCAGCCGCCGCGGAAGAGGACGAGGAGCTGCTGCTCGCCTGGGGCGCCGCAGTCGTGGCCTTCGGCGCGGGGGTCGGTGCCGGGCGCTCCTTGGTGCCCTGCACGAGGATCTTGGTGACCGGCTCGGCGGTCACGGCGTCCGAGACGAGCTCGCGGGACTCCTCGACGCCGTCGACCGTCGTGACGCGCTCGACCTTGGTCGACGCGCCCTCGACGCCCTCCTGCTTGACGACGGGAGCGAGGTCCGCGTAACGGTTCGCGTCCTGCTCCGTGACCGTCTCGAACGGGATCGGGGTCACGGTCGGGACCTCTGCCACGGCGACGCGCTGGACGACGAGCGAGACCGCGGGGTCGGCGGCCTCGTCGCGGGCGACCGAGACGCGGTCGTGCTCGCCCAGGACGATGCCCTGCTGGTCGAGGATCGCGTTCACGCCGATGCTGCCGTCAGGAGCCGTCAGGACCTGGCCGTCGACCACGACGTTGACGGGGCCGTCGGCGTCGAGGCGCAGCGGCAGGGCCGCACGCCCGTCGGCGCCCGAGCGCGAGGCGACCAGACGCACGTCCGTCCCACGGTCCGCGAGCGTGTCGAGCGCCTCGTCCGCGTCCAGAGCCGTGAG
>NZ_JAMXIO010000071.1:0-1574 GCF_059651515.1 Oerskovia sp. 140933 | reverse complement strand
GGGGGGCGCGCGGTACCTGCCGGTCTGCCCGGCTTTTCCACTTTCGGTCCCTTCTCGTCGGGACAGGGCTTGCTGGTCAGGTGGCGGCTGTCAGTTGGCCGCTGGCGGTCTCGAAGAGCTCATCCCAGGCCTGCTGCCAGGGCCAGTTGCGCGGTAGGTGCAGCAGCCAGGTGCGGGCACGGTTGGCGATGCGGGCTGGGACGGCGATGAGCTGAGCGCGGATGGTGGCCATGCGGGCTTTGGCGTGGAAGCGCGAGGCCAGCACCCCGGCTGCGCGGGTGAGGTTGAAGGCGATCGCTGCCAGGACGGTCCAGGCGCTGTTGGCGGTGAACACTGCCGAGGGCATGTGGGCCAGCGGACCGTTCTTCAGGTCGGCGATGACCTGCTCGATGATGGCGTGGTCACGGTGAGCGGCCTCTGCCTGGAGCATCGACAGCGGGGAGTCGGTGAACACGGCGTGATGACGGTAGACGTTGAACATCTCGCCCTGGCCCTGGGGCACCGACCGCGGGTTGAGTCGCTTGACGCGGCGCACGATCAGCCGGGCGCTGGTGTGGTCGTCCTTCTTACGAGAGGTGAAGGCGGTGTAGTGGATCTCGGCCACGTCGGCGTCGGAGACCCAGCGCTGCTCGTCCTCGTCCCAGATGGCCTCGGGGTACTTGATTCCCACCCACGCCTCCTCGGGGATGCGGGAGATGGCGGCGACCACGGCCGCGTCCATGCGCGCGGTGATGGAGAAGTGCGCGCCACCGCGGCGGACCGCGGCTACGACATCGTGTTGGTAGAAGGCGCTGTCGGCGCGCACCGTGACCATGCCCCCGGCCCCTGCCCTGCGAGCCGCGGCCAGGGCCTCGGCGATCATCTTGCCCGCCCCGCGCGGTGACTTCACCGAGCCCTTGCGCAGCCGGATGCCGGCGATCACCGGCGCCGCCGTGGGCGTCGACAACGTGGCCACCAGCGCGTTGAGGCCCTTGACGCCGCTGTAGCCGTATCCCGCGCCCTGCTTGGCGTAGCCGTGAGTCTCGCGGATCGTGTCGTCGAGATCGACGTAGGCCATCTCATCGACGCCGGACACCAGCGCAGGCACCCGAGCGGCCAGCGCGGCCAGCAGCCGAGAAGCGATCGCGTCCAGTTGGCGAACGTGCCCGAACTTATAGCCGCGCAGGTGCGTGCCCAGCGTCGTGGGAGCCCGCAACTCGCTGAACGCCCGGCCCATCCCGCCGTGGCGGACCAGGTCCATGTCGCTGATGCTGTCGGCCCCGGCCACCATCCCGCCGACCAGCGCACCGACCTTCACCTGCGCGTTCGCACCGGCGCTGCCGGCCAGGGTGATGTGCGCATCGACCAGGTCCGACAGCCCCGCCGACTCGGCCAGCAGCATCACCGGCACCAGCCCACCGGCAGCGATCAGATTGTCATCATCGAACTCAGCGGAGAAGCTGTGGGAAACTCGCACTACCGATGCTCCTGTAACTCAGCGGTCTGGGACTCTCAGCAAGTCCATTCTTGCTGGTCACAGGAGCATTCGGCTCTCACGACCCGCCCCTCAGCCCGATCCGGCCGGCGGATCCAGG
>NZ_JAMXIO010000070.1:0-2110 GCF_059651515.1 Oerskovia sp. 140933 | reverse complement strand
GGGTGGGAGAGTAGGTCGCCGCCGGACAACCATTCACCAAAGGCCCACCCCTCACGGGGTGGGCCTTTGGCATACCCCCAACACACCACAGCCCCAGCACCCACCCGTGCCGGGGCCTTCCCGTCCCCGGACACAAACGCTCGGTCACCGGAGACCCAGGAGCCGGCTCAGCGCGAGCAGCGCATAGGGGAGCGACCCGATCACGAGCCCGCTACCGATCGCGAGCGCGATCACGGCGCTGCGGTGCACGCGGACGAGCGCCCCGGCCGCGACGACGAGGAGCCCCCCGCCCACGAGGGTCGTCAGGAAGAGCATGGGCGACATGGCGAGCGCTGGCACCGCCGCAGCCCACAGCCACCAGGAACGCACCGCCACGGCCCACGGGTGTCCGACCTGGGAACGTTCGGGTGGGGCGGACATGGTCGTATCGTCCCGCCGGGATGCGGGTGCCGCACGTCGCATCGCGCGGCCTGCCGCCTGACGCACACCGTCTGCACGGGTGGTGAGCCGGTAGCCTTCCAGGGAGGCGATGGCCGGACCGCGTCGCCGCACAAGGGTTCAGGAGGAACACGTGGTTACCCGCATCACCGCACGCAACGCACGCTTTCAGGTACTGCAGACGTTGCTCGCGAACAGGACCAAGCGTCATCGTGCGGGCGAGTTCATCGTGCAGGGAGTCCGGCCCATCAACCTCGCGATCGAGCACGGCTGGGACGTCCACACCCTGGTGTACGACGCGGACCGGTCGCTCTCGCCGTGGGCCCGCGGCCTGCTCGCTTCCCTCCCCGACGCAGAGAAGATCGCGATGGCCGCGCCCCTGCTCGGGGAGCTCAGCGAGAAGTCCGAGGGCGTGGCCGAGCTCCTCGCCGTCGTCGCGATGCGCCCGGACGACCTCACGCGGATCCCCGTGCCCGCGGACTTCCTGGGCCTGGTCTTCGACCGGCCGACGCAGCCGGGCAACATCGGGTCGATCATCCGGTCGGCCGACGCGTTGGGCGCGCACGGCGTGGTCACGACGGGGCATGCCGCCGACGCGTACGACCCGAAGTCGGTGCGGGCCTCCACCGGCTCGTTCTTCGCGGTACCGACGGTCCGGGCGGAGTCTCCCCTCGAGGTCATGGACTGGGTCGAGAGCCAGCGCTCGAGCGGTGTGCCGATCGTCGTCGTCGCGACCGACGAGGACGGTGAGGCCGCGATCTCCGACTACGACCTGACGGGGCCGACCCTGCTGCTGATCGGCAACGAGACCGCCGGACTGTCCCGAGCATGGCGCGAGGCCGCGGACGTCACGCTCAGCATCCCGATGGCCGGCGCAGCCAGCTCGCTCAACGCCGCCAACGCGGCATCGATCGTCCTCTACGAGGCCCGTCGGCAGCGCTCGACGACGTAGCCTCCGCGCCGCACGCAGGTCTTCACCGCGAACCCGGACGACGTCGGACGTGCTGGCTGCGCTACCGTCCGCGGGTGACCGCCGCACCGCGACCGATCCTCTTCCTCGACGTCGACGGAACGCTCCTGCCGTTCGGTGGCCCAGGAATGCCGTCGGCCCCAGGCCCACCCGGGTCCTGGACCGCGGCGTCGAACCCCCACCTGTCGCGTGTCGACCGGAACCTCGGCCCGTTGCTGGCCGGGCTGGGGTGCGAGCTGATGTGGGCGACGGCATGGATGCAGGACGCGAACGAGGTGATCGCGCCCCTGCTCGGTCTTCCTCCGCTGCCGGTGGCAGACCTTCCTGCCTACTCCGGCGACCGTGGCGCCGACAGCCTGCAGTGGAAGACGAGGGCACTGGTCAGGACCGCAGCGGGACGCCCGTTCGTCTGGGTCGACGACGTGATCGGGCAGGTCGACCGGGGGCGGGTCGAGGCCGACCACCCTGCGCCCGCCCTCCTGCACCAGGTCGAGCCCTCTGTCGGGTTGACCGTGCCGGACGTCGCCGTGATCGCGGCCTGGCTCCGTGTGCTTCCCGCCGCAGGGTGACGTCTGGTCCCCGTCCGGCTCGTCTCCCGTGACCGGGCCTAGATGTACTGACCCGTTGCGTTGTTGATTCGGTCGATGGGTCGTAGGCCGCCGATGCCGAGGTGGGGTCGTTCCAGGTTGTAGTGGTTGAGCC
>NZ_JAMXIO010000069.1:0-2709 GCF_059651515.1 Oerskovia sp. 140933 | reverse complement strand
CCGGGTTGTGAAGACTTCGACATCTCCACTAAGCCCGGAGGTCCTCCCTTCAACAACCGGAACTGACACCAACCTCCTGGCCGGGTACACCTAGGTGGGGGCCTCTTCTACTACGGCGACGAGAAGCAGCGCGGGACTCTCAAGCAGACCGGTCGCGACTCCAACACGATCACGTACGACGCGCTGCGCGAGACGATCAACAGGTTGTGCAGGCACGCTGACCACGCCGACGACGATCTGCTGATCCTCATGGACGCCATCACCGACAAGTCGCGCCGCGAGCTCGTCGCCAAGTTGTACGCCCACATCTACAGCCGGCCCCGACCGGAGATGAAGCGCATCGTCGAAGCTCCCCTGCACATCGAGAGTGAGCTCAACTCTGGGATACAGCTCGCCGACTGGATCTGCGCCCTGATCACCCGCGCCTCACACTTCCAGATGGTCAGGGACTCACCCTTCGGCTGGGCGCCAGGTCACTTCCGCGACACCATGCAGGGTCTGTTTACCTACGAGTCCAAGCTCCACCTGCTCGCCTGGCCCGATCTCCACCACAGCGAGGTCTTCAAGGCCAAGCCACACCACACCAACCCGCTGAGCGCTTCCAGCGTCGGTGACCGGATCGCGAACATGAAGGCCGTTTACGAGGCTGCGAAGCGTGGGCACGAGACGGTTAGCTAGGCGGAGAGGACCACGCGCACCTCTTCGGCCGTCATGGTGATCGGCTCGAAGTCGACGTATCGGCCCGCGGCGTCTGTGTCGACGCCAGCGGTTAGTGCACGTGCAACGTCGAGCACGGCCGCGGACCGTTGGGTCAACCACGCGTCCACACGTTCGATCGACGCGGCGGACATCGGCTGAAATTCCGCAGGATCGAGTGCTCCGGTCCGGCCGGTGCCGACGCGCCACAACGCTATGTCGCCGGAGAAACTGGCCGGGATCCAATGGCCGTAGCACGCACGCTCCGCCCGCACCCCCGCGAAGCAGAAGTCAAGTGCGTCGCCCTCTCGACTCGGAAAGAGGTCGCGAGCTGGTGCCGCGAGCAGCACACCGCCCGCAGCCGTCTCGTCGAGGGACGCCAGGGACTCCCGCAAGAGCTCGGGCGAGAGGACGCTGACCGAGACGAACGGGAAGTCATGGTCTACCGCGAACACGGCGTGGGCCGCTTCGTGCGCGGCGACGTGCCCCAGCCATCCGTGGCTCGCGCACGTGAGGGAGTCGAGGGGTGGGACATTCATCGGCGACATGCGGGGCTGCTGCATGATTCCGTGACAGTTGGTTAGGCAGCTTGGTCGGCGGCCTGGCTCATGATGGGGTCTGCTGCACGGATAGGTGACACCTGATCTGTGGTGCCTTCGGGTGCTGCTTGGAAGGATGTGCCCCGTGCCCAGACCCCACCCGAAGGAGTTCCGCGAGGATGTCGTGGCGATCGCTCGCCGTGGCGAGGCTCCGGTCAAGCAAATCGCGAAGGACTTCGGTATCTCCGAGTCGTGTCTGCGTAACTGGCTGCACGCCGCCGATGTCGAGGACGGCAACCGGCCAGGCGTGACCGCCTCGGAGTCCGCGGAGCTGCGTGAGCTGCGTCGGCGTAACCGGCAGCTGGAGCAGGAGGTCGAGGTGCTGCGCCGCGCGGCGGCGTATCTGTCGCAGGCTCATCTGCCGGGAAAATGATCTACCCGCTCGTGAGTGAGCTCGCCGGTGACGGGATCCCCGTCACGGTGACGTGCCGGGTTCTCAAGCTCGCCAGACAGCCCTACTACCGCTGGCTCGCGGCGCCTGTCGGGGCGCGCGAGCTCGAGGAGGCGTATCTCGCGAACGTGTTGTTCGACGCTCACCGCGACGATCCGGAGTTCGGCTACCGGCTGCTCGCGGACGAGGCCTCCCGAGCCGGGCTGGTCGCGTGCGATCGCACCGTGTGGCGCATCTGCGCCGAGAACAGGTGGTGGTCGGTGTTCGGCAAGAAGCGCGCCCGCAGCGCCAAGAAGGCCGGCCCGCCCGCTCACGAGGACCTCGTGCTGCGCCAGTTCCGGGCCGATGCGCCGAACCGGTTGTGGCTGTGGGACATCACCGAACACCCCACGGCCGAAGGCAAGGTGTATCTGTGCGCGATCAAGGACGTGTACTCCAACCGGATCGTGGGGTACTCGATCAGCGACCGGATGACGTCGCGGATCGCGGTGAACGCCCTGGTCAGCGCGGTGCAACGGCGTCGTGACGTGGCCGGGTGCATCGTGCACTCGGATAGGGGCAGCCAATTTCGCTCACGAAAGGTCCGCCAGGTTCTGGACTGCCACGACCTGGTCGGATCGATGGGGCAGGTCGCCTCTGCCGGAGACAACGCCGCGATGGAGAGTTTCTTCTCCTTGCTACAGAAGAACGTCCTGAACCGGCGCTGCTGGACCACCCGCGAGGACCTACGCCTGGCGATCATCACCTGGATCGAACGCACCTACCACCGGCGCCGCCGCCAGGCCCGACTCGGACGATTGACCCCCATCGAGTACGAAGCCATCATGACCACTCAGGTCGCACTCGCCGGCTGAGCCTGGATCCGCCGAGCCGGTTTCTGGAGCGGATTGAGCGGTGCTCGTGGATGGCCTGACTGTCGGTGCTGACGGGGGGGGCGCGCGGTACCTGCCGGTCTGCCCGGCTTTTCCACTTTCGGTCCCTTCTCGTCGGGACAGGGCTTGCTGGTCAGGTGGCGGCTGTCAG
>NZ_JAMXIO010000068.1:0-3259 GCF_059651515.1 Oerskovia sp. 140933 | reverse complement strand
CCTCCGTTGGTCAGAGCCGGGTTCCTAGACAGCTCCCACTCGACACGGAGGTCTCTCTTCACGTCAACAACGGTCCTGGTCAGTACACCTAGGCGAGCGGCGCCGTCGGGCCTTCCCCCGCCCGACGGCGCCGCTCGTCCCCGCACACGGGCGGCCCCGCCCGGGCTACCTCGTGCGACCGAACCAGCCTCGGCGCGCCGGCCGCTCGGGACGCGCGGGCACCGTGGGCGGCACCGGCTCCGGACCGGGCGCGAGCTCCACCGACACCCCGCTCAGGCGACCGCGCTCGTCGAACGACACCGTCACGTCCCCGTCGCTCACCCCCACGACGGCCGTCTGCGCGTCCTCCCACCGGATGTCCAGCCCGCGCAGGACCGCGTAGGCGCGCACTGCCCGACGGTGATCGGCGACCGCCGTGCTCCCGAGCCCCTCCGGGACCACGCGCGCGACCCGCGCGACCGTCGCCTGCGGCAGCTCGAACCGCGGGTGCGTCAGCAGGAACCACGCGCACGTGCCCCCGCCCGTCGGGCCCGCGAAGTGCGTGAAGTGCCCCGTCACGGCCTTCGCAGCCAGCGCCAGCCGGTACGGGACCGCGTCCGTCAGGAGGATCTCCGGGGTACTCAGCTCGAAGATCCCACCCGTCACCCCGCGCTGCCTGACGTGCTCCGCCGCCGCCACGACCGACGCCGGGAAGTTGTTGACGTTGTTCCACCCCCACAACCAGCTCCTCGTGCTGGGCACCGCCGCCCCCAGGAAGTGCGCCCCGCACACGAGCGGCACCTCGCTGTGGAACGTCACCATGCCCGCCTCGAGATCCGCGTCCCACGCCGACTCGCCCCCCAGGTCCGCGAAGTGGAGCTGGTGCTCGGTCGACAGGATCACGGCACGATCCACGAGGTCGTCGAGAGTCGGGGCCGGGTTCGTCTGCGACATCCAGACAGCACACCACCGACCCGCGCCCCGCGCGCGGCGAAACGGACAGAACGCCGCGCGTGGCGCGACGATTCACCCTCGGCGGAACCGGGGTTGGGGCAGGCACGGACGCAGCCTGGCGCACGCGCCGCCGGCCGCGCCGGGCGCGACCGTCAGGCGGCGAGCAGCAGGACCGTCGTGGTCGGCGTGGTGGTGCGCACCGGTGCCGAGCTGCGCCGGGGCGACGCACCGAGCGCGTGGAGCTCGCGCGCGGCGCGCTGCTGCGACGTGAGGCTGCGACGCTCGACACCGGCCCGGCGGGCGGCCTCGGCGTCGAACTCGTCCTGGCTGCGGGCCAGGAGGTCGACCACACGCAGGCCCAACGCACGACAGATCGCGGCCAGGACCTCGGACGACGCCTCCTTGCGGCCGCGCTCGACCTCCGAGAGGTACGCCGTCGAGACCTGCGCCGAGAGCGCTACGTCGAGCAGCGTGCGCGCCTGCTCGGTCCGCTCGGCCCGCAGGATGCCGCCCACGACGTGGCGCAGCAACGGTTCGGCGGTCCGGCGCCCGACGAGCACCACCTGGCCAGCGGCTGCCATCGCCTGCTCCTTCGTCGCGGTCGTGGGCGCGGTGGCCCTCGTCCCCTCAACCTAGCGCCGCCCCGAGACCCGGACGCCCGCAGGAGTGGTCCGTCTGCTGCTGGCGTAACGTGGGAACGGCCCCGAGGAGACCATCGCGAGAGGCGGCCCGCCGATGTTCCGCACGCTCTTCCCCATCCTCGTCACGACCGACCTCGACCGGTCGCTCGGGTTCTACCGCGACCTGCTGCGCGGCACCGTGACGTACCAGTTCCCCGACGACGGGCCACCCGTGTACGTCTCGGTCACCGTGGGCGACGGCTCGCTCGGGATCGGGGTCGGCCGCGAGAGCGCCGACGTCGGGCGCACGCACCTGTGGGTCACGGTCGACGACTGCGACCAGGCCGTGGCGCACCTGGCCGCCGCCGGGGTCGTCGTGGTGTCACCGCCCGAGGACCAGCCCTGGGGCGAGCGCGTCGCCCGCGTGCTCGACCCCGACGGGAACCAGGTGTCGCTCGGGCAGGAGGCCGCCGAGGACCCCGAGCCGGAGGGACCGACAGGGTTGTCGTAGGACCGGTGCCCCCACTGGGACTCGAACCCAGACTGCGCCGATTTTAAGTCGGATGCCTCTGCCGATTGGGCTATGGGGGCCGGGGGTGAGGATATCCCGGCCGTGGTCGGGCCGACAGGCGGGACCACGTCGTCGGCTCTCCTCGACGCTGACAGCGTCCCGCGCCGCTACCGCGACCCGGCCAGCGCCCAGCGGATCGCCTTCGTGACGGTCCGCCCACCCGCCCGCACCAGCACCGACTCCCCGCGCAGGGGCCACCGCACCGGGATCATGCGCCGCGACCATGCGGGCAGCGACGCGACCGAGGCCGCCCCCAGCGCCGCGTAGGGGCCCCGGGCGAGGAACGGGAGTGGCGGCTCGGACAGCAGGAAGCGGGCGACGTCGTCGGACTCGGTGGTCCGCGCAAGCTGCGGGCGGAACTCCTCGAACGCCCGCGCCAGCTCGGCGCGCGAGCGGGGCGGGTCCACGGCCCCGAGCCGGTCCGCGACCGTCGCGGCCTGCGCGAGGTACTCGTCGCAGCCCGCGGCGTCGAGGGGACGCTCGCCGTAGCGCTGGTGCGCGGCGAGGAAGCTGTCGGCCTCCGCGACGTGGACCCATCGCAGCAGCCACGGGTCGTCGGCCGCGTACGGGCGACCGTCGGAGGCCGTGCCACGGACGCGGACGTGCACCGACCGGACGACGTCGACCGCCTGCTGCGCGTGCTCGACCGTCCCGAACGTCGTGACGGCGAGGAACGTGCTGGTCCGGGCCAGGCGCCCCCACGGGTCGCCCCGGTACCCCGAGTGCGCCGCGACCGCGGCCATCGCGAGCGGGTGCAACGACTGGAGCAGCAGCGCGCGCAGACCACCCACGAACATCGACGCGTCGCCGTGCACGCGCGCGATCGCGGAGTCCTCCGCGAACCAGCGCGGTCCCGGGGTGTCGTGGATCCGGGACCGCTCGGCCGGGCCGTCGGGGCCGGCGACCCGCTCGAACAGGGCGCGGCCCGCACGGGTCCGCAGATCGGCGACGACGCGAGTGCTCACCCGTCCATTGTGCGCCGCCACCGTTCCACGTGAAACGGGTGGTTCGGTCCGAGACGGGTGGTCCGGGCCGTGACGCGGGCACCTGCCTCGGGCCGGACCACCCGTCTCGCCGAGCCGCGCCGATCGACGGCACCACGCACTCCGCGAGGGCGGCCCCGTCTCCGGGACCG
>NZ_JAMXIO010000067.1:0-3364 GCF_059651515.1 Oerskovia sp. 140933 | reverse complement strand
CAATGACGGCGACCGCGACCACCCGTACCTTTAGCCGTCGGAATTCGATCCTCCTGGCGCGACCCGTGATCGGCGTATCGACGCGTCTCGGATGCATCCTGACGGTACCGGGCTATCGGGGTGTGGCGACGTGTTCGAGTGCATCAATGTCGAGGATGGAGACGTCTCGGCGTCCGTGGAGTTCGATGATGCCGGAGGTGGAGAGCGCGGCGAGGCGTCGGCTCAGGGTTTCGGGCGTGGTTCCGAGGTAGGCGGCGATGTCTTTTTTCGCCATCGGCAGCCTCACCGTGGGTACGCCTGCTCGCATGCTGCCGGGCAGATCTAGCAGGTAGGCCGCCACGCGGGCGTTGACGTCGCTGGAGGTGACGGCGCCCAGCAGTCGCTCGACTGAGGAGAGCCGGTCGGAGAGTGTCCGCAGCATCCGCTGACTGATGTCGGGGTAGTCGCGGAGCAGGGCCGAGAGGTCGGCGTGGTCGAAGACGCACATCCGACTGTCTTCTAGCGCGACGACGAGGTCGACCGGGCGGTGGCCCGTCAGGAAGGCCCGTTCTCCCACGACATCACCGTCTGTCACCGTTCGCAGAATCTGTTCCTGACCATTGGCCGCCGTGTGGCTGACCTTGAGCTGTCCGCTGTGTATCACCAGCAGACGCGACACCGACTGTCCGGGGGAACAAACAATATCCCCCTTGTGGACGCACACCGGGCGAACGAAGTCGGCGACGTGCAGCTGCTCCTGGCGCGTCAGTCCTTGGAAGATCGGTACGCGAGCTACGCACAGGTCATCCTCAGACATGCCTCAAGCCTACCGGAATCGGCGCGGGCGCCACCGTCCCAGATGCCCCAGGGGGGCGCCTCGTACGGTGCCGTCCGGACTTGACCTGGGTCAAGGAGTTCGCAGTGGCGCGAGCCTATCGTGAAGGTGTCAATACGGAACACCACCAAGAAAGGGATTCTCACAATGACTACCTCCACCGCCACCCACACCCTTTTGAGGGCCGAGGGATTCTCCTGCCCGTCCTGCGTGGCGAAGATCGAAAAGCAGGTCGGCCGCCTCAAGGGTGTCGAGAACGTGAAGGTCCATTTCGCCTCATCCCGCATCGAGATCGACCACGACGCCGAGCGCGTCTCCGTGGATGACCTCGTGACTGCCGTGGCGAAGGCCGGCTATAAGGCCACTCCTTCAGCCTTCTGAGGCACGCGGGCCCCTGTGGGGTCGCACATTTTTCGCTCATACCCGATCTGCCGGTCCGCTGGCACTCATCGCAGAAAGGTCGTACCCGAAAGTGAACAGGCTCCAGAAATGGGTCTATGGGAACTGGTCGGTCCCCGTCGTGTCCGGCGTACTCATCATCATCTCCTTCGCCGTTCAACGGCTGGCCGAGGGTGCGGCCAACCTCACCATCAGCCCCCAGTGGTGGCTCGATGCCGGCGCCCACGCCACCCATGCCACCGCGGTCTTCACCCTCGCGGATGCCTTCATGGTCGCCGCCGCCGTGGTCGCCGGCTACGGGATCGTGATCAAGGCGGTTCGCGCGCTGATCGCCAAGGTCATCGGCATCGACCTGCTGGTGTCGGTGGCGGCCATCGGCGCGGTCATCATCGGCAACTTCTGGGAGGCCGCGGCGGTCACGTTCCTATTCGCCATCGGACACGCTCTGGAAGCGGCGACCCTGAACAAGACCCGCTCGGCCCTGGCCGAGCTGGTCGCCGTCGCCCCGGATTCCGCCGTCGTTGTGCGCGATGGTGAACAACAGGAGATCCCTGCCGGACAGGTGAGAATGGGCGAGATCGTCCTGGTCAAGAACGGCTCGAAGGTCCCCGTGGACGGCCAGGTCGTCTCCGGCTCCGGCGCCATCGATGAGGCCTCCATCACCGGCGAATCGATCCCGGTGGAGAAATCCAAAGGTGACCAGGTGTTCGCCGGCACTGTCTCCCGCGGCGGCTTCCTGCAAGTGCTGGCCACCGGCATCGGCGCGGATACCACCCTGGCCCGCATCATTCACCGGGTGGAGGAGGCCCAGGACGCCAAGGCCCGCACCCAGGCCTTCATGGACCGCTTCTCCCGCTGGTACACCCCCGCCGTCATGGCGCTGGCACTGGCGGCCGGACTGATCGCTGGTGATGTGGTCCTGGCGTTGACCCTGCTGGTCATCGGCTGCCCCGGCGCCCTGGTGATCTCCATTCCGGTCGCGATCGTGGCAGGCATCGGCCGGGCCGCCCGTAATGGCATCCTGATCAAGGGCGGCGAGTTCCTGGAGACCTCGGCCAAGATCTCGGCGGTCGCCGTGGACAAGACCGGCACCCTCACCGAGGGCCAACCTGTCCTCACCGATGTCGTGGTCCTGGATTCCGCACGGGACCGTGCCGACGTGCTGCGCTGGGCCGCGGCCGCCGAGGCCGGGTCGGAGCACCCGCTGGCCCGTCCCATTCTTCAGACGGCGCGCGATGAGGGGGTGGCCCCCGACGGGGTCCCCGGCACCGTCACCCCGGTCCCCGGTAAGGGCATCGTGTCCGACGTTGCCGGCCAGCGGGTGCTCATCGGCAACCCGCCGCTGCTGGACCAGTACGGCGTTCCCGACGACGGCAGCGCCGCTCGGGCGGCGGAAGCGCTGGCCTCCGAAGGCAAGACGCCGATGATCGTGGCCGTCGACGACCAGGTGATCGGCGTCGTCGCCGTCGCCGACCAAATCCGCCAGGATGCCCCCGAGATGGTCGCCCGGCTCCATCGAGCCGGTGTCGAGAAGGTGGTCATGCTCACCGGTGACACCCGACTGGTGGCCGAGGCCGTCGGGAAGGCCACCGGGATCGACGAGATCCACGCCTCCCTGCTCCCAGAAGACAAGCTGGACGTGGTCGCGCAGATGCAGCGCCAGGGCCATGTGATGGCCATGGTCGGGGACGGCGTCAACGACGCCCCGGCGCTGGCCACCGCGAACATCGGCGTGGCGATGGGTGCGGCCGGTTCGGCCGTGGCCGTGGAGACCGCGGACATCGCCCTGATGGGTGACAACCTGCTCAAGCTGCCGGAGGCCATCGGCCTGGCCAAGCGGACCGTGGCCGTGATGCGGCAGAACATCGCGATCGCCCTGATCACCGTGGTGCTGCTGCTGGCCGGTGTTTTCGCCGGCGGGGTGACCATGTCCGTCGGCATGCTCGTCCACGAAGCCTCCGTACTGGTCGTCATCATCAACGCAATGCGACTGCTACGGAAGACCCGCGGTTCGACCACGACGCCACCGGCCGAGAGGACCACGGAGAAAGGGGCACAGCAGGTAACCGCCTGACATCCAAATCCGCACCGGGGCCCTGGGGCCCGCACGCCTCCGGGTCATCCCGAGGACGCGATAAGCACGGCGGTCTC
>NZ_JAMXIO010000066.1:0-3916 GCF_059651515.1 Oerskovia sp. 140933 | reverse complement strand
CGTGCACAGCCCCACACTGTCGTGAGTCGCCCTGGCCCAAGCCGTGGCGAGAAGCGCGATGGTTCCTTGACGAGGAGGACCTCATGCGCCTGTCCGCAGGTTCGCCCGCGCCATCGACACGACCTCGCCCATGCCGCCGCCCAGGACCTCCTTGCTCATCGCGACCGCGAAGCCGCGCACCTGCCCGGCCGTGATGGTCGGGGGCAGGGACAGTGCTCGCGGGTCCGTCACGACGTCGACCAGCGCGGGCCCCGGGCGCGAGAGGGCCCCGCGCAGCGCGCCCTTCACGTCCTTGGCCCGCTCGACCCGCACCGACGGGATCCCGATCGCGTTCGCGACGGCGGCGTAGTCGATGTGCGGCGACTCGGTGCCGAACATGGGCAGCCCGTCGACGAGCATCTCGAGGCGCACCATCCCCAGGCTCGCGTTGTCGAACAGCACGATCTTCACGGGCAGCTCGTAGGCCTTGATCGTGATGAGCTCGCCCAGGAGCATCGAGAGCCCGCCGTCCCCGGCCATCGCGACGACCTGCCGGTCCGGCTGCGCGGCGGCGACGCCGATCGCGTGCGGCACCGCGTTGGCCATGGACCCGTGCAGGAACGACCCGATCACGCGGCGCTTGCCGTTGGGGCTGATGTACCGGGCGGCCCACACGTTGCACATGCCGGTGTCGACGGTGAAGACCGCGTCGTCGGCGGCCTCCTGGTCCAGGAGGTCCGCGACGTACTCGGGGTGGATGGGCGTGTGCTTCTCGACGTCCTTGGTGTACGCGCCGACCACGCCCGTCATGGACCTCTCGTGCTTCTTGACCATGGAGTCGAGGAACGAGCGGTTCTTGGCGGTGTTGACGAGCGGCAGCAGGAGCCGCACGGTCTCGCCCACGTCGCCCACCACGGCGACGTCGAGCCGGGTCCGGCGGCCCAGGTGCGTGGGGTCGATGTCGACCTGCGCGGTCCGCACGGACTCGGGCAGGAACTGGTCGTAGGGGAAGTCCGTGCCGAGCAGGAGCAGGAGGTCGGCCTCCTGCATGGCGTCGTGCGCGGCGCCGTACCCCAGGAGCCCGCTCATCCCGACGTCGAACGGGTTGTCGTACTGGATCCATTCCTTGCCCCGCAGCGAGTGACCGACGGGTGCCGCGATCTTGTCGGCGAGCGCGATCACGTCGTCGTGCGCGCCGCGTGTCCCGACGCCCGCGAAGATCGTGACCTTCTTGGCCTTGTTGATCGCGTCGGCCAGGTTCCGCAGCGCGTCCGCGTCGGGGATGATCCGCGGCCTGGCGGGGTGGACGGCGACGTCGACGACCTCGGCCGCGGCGTCGAGGTCCGCGACGTCGCCCGGGATGGTCAGGACGGAGACGCCCGGTGCGCCGTAGGCGTGGTGGATCGCGGAGTTGATGACGCGCGGCGCCTGCTTGGCCGAGGAGATCATCTCGGAGTAGACCGAGCACTCGGTGAACAGGCGGTCGGGGTGCGTCTCCTGGAAGAAGCTCGTCCCGATCTGCGCGCTGGGGATGTGGCTCGCGATCGCGAGGACGGGCACCTTGGAGCGGTTCGCGTCGTAGAGGCCGTTGATGAGGTGCAGGTTGCCCGGCCCGCACGAGCCCGCGCACACCGCGAGCTTCCCGGTGACCTCGGCCTCGGCCGCGGCGGCGAACGCGGCGGACTCCTCGTGGCGCACGTGCACCCACTCGATGCCCTTGCCCTTGCCCTTCTGGCTGCGGCGGACGGCGTCGACCACGGGGTTGAGGCTGTCGCCCACGATCCCGTAGATGCGTTCGACCCCCGCCTCGACGAGCTGCGCGACGAGCAGGTCGGCGACCGTCCTGTTCCGCTTGTCCTGGGGGCGACCGAGTCCGAGTGCCATGGGAGAACCTCCGCACGAAAGGGGGTGGGGAACCCTTCCATCGTGCGCTCGAAGACGGCAGGATGCAGCCGCTGGGGCCGTTCCGCTCGTCACGTCCGGGTGTCAGGTCCGCGTCACAGCGGGCGAGCGGCCTGCCGGGGGCGAGCGGCGCCGTCGGGCCTTCCTCCCCCCCGGGGACGGCGCCGGGCTACGCCTCGTCCACGGCCTCCTCGCGCGGTGCGCCCCGGCGCAGGACCCGCAGCGACCCGAGGACCGCGACGACCGCGAGCCCCCCGGCGATCATCACGACCTGGAAGCCTGCGTGCGCGCCCGCGGCGTCGATGCGCGAACCCGCGATCGACGCCCCGAAGGACACGCCCACGCCCAGCGACGTCCCGACCCACGCGAGGCCCTCGGTGAGCTGCTGCGGGGTCACGAGGTTCTGGACCAGGGCGTTGCCGTTGATGAGGGTCGGGGCGATCGTGAAGCCCGTGACGAACATGACGACGGCCAGCATGGGCAGCGACGTGACCACGAAGAACAGCGAGACGCCCAGGGCGAGGGCGACCATGCCGATCGCGAACCGCTTCCACAGCGGCGAGACCCAGTGCCGCGCCCCGTACGCGAGGCCCGAGATGAGCGAGCCCATCGCGAAGACCGCCAGGATCAGGCCCGACGCCGACTTGGACCCCTGCTCCTCCGCGAACGCGATGGTCGAGACGTCGGTCGCGCCGAAGATGAACCCCATCGCGACGAACACCACGGCGAGGACGACCATCCCGGGCGACCGCATCGCCGACCGGTGCTTGACGCCCGGGACCGACGGGATCACGGGGGGCTCGGTGCGGCGCTGCGACAGGAACCAGACGCCGCCCACGACGGCCGCGACCGCGGGGACGATGATGCCCGCGGAGTCGGTGACCTCGGTCGCGAGCAGCGTCGCGAGGACCGGGCCGACGACGAACACGAGCTCGTCGAGCGCCGACTCGAGGGAGTAGGCCGTGTGGAGCTGGCGCGAGTCCGTGACGACGTGGCTCCAGCGCGCGCGGACCATCGAGCCGTACGAGCCGATGCTCGCGCCCGCGACGACGGCCGTCGCGTAGAGCCAGACGTCGGGAGCCTGGTTGACCGCGGCGAGGATGAGGCCCACGAGGCCCGCCGTGCTCACGACCAGCAGGGGTCGCATGACCTTGGCCTGCCCGACGCGGTCGACGTACCGCGCGATCTGCGGCGAGGCGATGGCCTGCGCGATCACGTAGGCCGCGGACACGCGTCCGGCGAGGGCGTAGGAGTCGTAGATGCCCTGGATCATCAGGACGATCCCGATGCCGACCATGGACATCGGGAGCCTCGCCACGACGGCGGCGGCCGAGAAGTTCAGCGCCCCCGGCTTGCTGAGGACGACACGGTAGGGATTGCGGGAGTCGTCTGCCGCAGTGCGAGGGGGGTCTTGTACCACCGTCTCATTCTCCCATCCGGCGGGGGTCGCCCGTACGCCTCCCGGGCCCTCGTCCACGCGCTCGTCCCGGCCCACGACCGACCGCCCGCGAGCCCCCTCCGAGTGTCACCGCTCGACCGGGCGCGCGCGAACGGATGTCCGCCCCCATGATGAACGGGTGAGCGAGCAGACGCAGGAGATCGAGATCGCGGTCGTCGACAACGCGGCCGAGGAGCGGTTCGAGGCGCGCACGACCGACGGGGAGGTCGCGGGCTTCGCCGCCTACGTGCGACAACCCGGCCAGGTCGTGTTCACGCACACCGAGGTCGACGACGCGTACGCGGGCCACGGCGTCGGGTCGACGCTCGCGCGCGGAGCGCTCGACCAGGTGCGGGCCTCGGGCCAGAAGGTCGTGCCGCTGTGCCCGTTCGTCCGGGCGTTCGTGCAGCTCCACGAGGAGTACCAGGACCTGCTCGCGCACTGAGTCGCCAGGGCCCGCCGGGCTGCCCAGGTACCCGCCGGGCCTGCCCAGGTGGTCGGGGGGGCCAGGTACCCGACGGGCCCAGGTGCCCGCTGGGCCCAGGTGCCCGCCGGGCCCAGGTGCCGAGAACGGGGTTGAGGTCGCCATCAGCTCGA
>NZ_JAMXIO010000065.1:0-4626 GCF_059651515.1 Oerskovia sp. 140933 | reverse complement strand
CCCCCCCGGGGCGGCGCACCCCGCAGTCGTCCTGCGGTCGTAGACTGGCCCGCATGAGCGATTTCTGGCCCGCCGTCTATGCCTTGATCCCCTCGGTGGGGGTCGGCATCCTCTTCTATTTCGCGATGCGTGCGATCGTGCGTGCGGACCGTAACGAGAGGCTTGCCATGGCCGAGCTCGACGCCCGGGCAGAGCAGGCCGAGCTCCGTGCGCAGGCGTCGGGGGATTCTTCGACGACTTCTCGGTAGTCGCGACACGTGCTTTGCCTTTGACGTGATTCCCTCAAAATGGCACACTTCGAGATACCAGCATCAATTCTCGAAGACGCGAGGTAGCACAGTGGCACAGAAGGTCCAGGTAATTCTCGTCGACGACGTCGACGGTGGAGCGGCGGACGAGTCCGTGACGTTCGCCCTCGACGGCGTCTCCTACGAGATCGACCTCAGCTCGGCTCACGCCCAGGAATTGCGCGACGCCTTTGCGCCGTGGGTCGGTCACGCACGCAAGGTCACGCGCGGAACTGCTCGCCCGGCGGCCCGCAAGACGCGTTCTTCCGCAGCGGGTCCGTCGCGTGCGACGGAGATCCGTGAATGGGCACGCGCGAATGGTTACACGGTCAGCGAGCGTGGCCGAATCTCGGCCGACGTCCAGCAGGCGTACGACGCAGCGCACTGATCCGCTGTCCTTGTCGGGGGCGTCCCGCCCGGTCTCCGCGCTGCGGGGTCGGTCGGAGCGCCCCTGACGCACGTCCGGGTGCTACTAGGCTCGGGGCATGACTTCTCCCTCGTCGCCCGTGGGCGCCCCGGACTCGCGCACCCTCTGGCTCGGCACCTACCCCGACGGGGCGCCGGTCGGCAGTGGCGAGGGGATCTGGCGGGTGCCGGTCGACCCGTCGACGGGCGCGCTGGGCGAGCCGGTCCTGGCGGCCGTGACGCCGTCGCCGTCGTTCGTCGCGCTCGACCCGAGCGGTGCCCTCCTGTACGCGGTGACCGAGGACGAGCGGGGCGCGGTGAGCGGGTTCCGGGTCTCGCCGGACGGCGCGCTCGCCCACCTGGCGACGGTGCCCAGCGGTGGCACGCACCCGTGCCACGTGGTCGCGACGGACGACGCGGTCTGGGTCGCGAACTACGGCGACGGCACGTTCGCGGTGCTGCCGCTCGACGCGTCGGGCGCCCCGACCGAGGCCCTGCGCCTGGAGCACCGGGGTACGGGGCCGGACACCGACCGCCAGAGGGGGCCGCACGCCCACTTCGTCGGCGCGGTCGCGGGGGATCCCGTGGTGGCGGATCTGGGGACTGACGAGCTGCGCGCGTACCCGCGTGCGCTCGACGAGCTGCGGGACCTCGCGGACGCCGCCGCCCCGGCACGTGTCGTGGCGGCCCTCCCGGGCGGTGCGGGCCCGCGCCACTTCGCGGTCCTGCCGGACCCCGAGGGCTCTCCCGGGGCGCTCCTCGTCGCGACCGAGCTCGACGCACGCGTCTACGTCCTGGTCCCGTCGGGGGACGGCCGGTTCGAGATCGCCGGCTCGGTCCCCGCGACCGCCGCCCCGCTGCCCGAGGGCGGCCGGAACTACCCGTCGCACGTCGCGCTGAGCGAGGACGGGGCGCGCCTGTTCGTCGCGGTCCGCGGGGCCGACGTCCTGTCGACGTTCGCGGTGACGCGGGCGCCCGGGCCCGACGGCGCAGCCCCCGTCCTCGAGCACCTGTCCGACACCCCGCTGGGCGGGGCGTGGCCGCGGCACTTCGCGGTGCTGGCGCCCGTGGGCGACGCGACGCCCGTCGCGGACCTGGTCGTCGTGGCCAACCAGAACTCGTCCAACCTCGTGGTCCTGCGGGTCGACCGGACGGACGGTGCGGGCGTGCTCGTGGACGAGGTCGCTGTCCCTGTCCCGGCGTGCGTCGTGGAGGCCTGAGGGTTGTGAAGGAGTCGCCGCGCATCGCGATGCTCTCGGTGCACACCTCGCCGCTCGACCAGCCCGGCACGGGCGACGCGGGCGGCATGAACGTGTACATCACGGAGCTGGCGCGGGCGCTGGCCCGGCGCGGGGCGCAGGTCGAGATCTTCACGCGCGCGACGTCGTCGGCCCAGCCGCCCGTGGTCGAGGTCGAGGACGGCGTGCTGGTGCGCCACGTCGTGGCCGGTCCGTTCGAGGGGCTCGACAAGAACGACCTCCCGGGGCAGCTCTGCGCCTTCACGGCGGGGGTGCTGCGGGCCGAGGCGCGGCGGGACGCGGGCTGGTACGACGTGGTGCACACGCACTACTGGCTCTCCGGGCAGGCGGGCTGGCTCGCCGCGGACCGGTGGGACGTGCCGCTCGTGAACTCGATGCACACCATGGCCCGCGTGAAGAACGCTGCCCTGGCCCCGGGGGACGCCCCCGAGCCGCTCGGGCGGATCATCGGCGAGGAGCAGGTCGTCGCGGAGGCCGACGCGCTCGTGGCGAGCACGCCCGAGGAGTTCAAGGACCTCGTCGAGGAGTACGGCGCGGACCCGGCGAAGGTGCACGTCGTGCCGCCGGGCGTCGACCTCGACCTGTTCTCGCCGGCCGCGCCGGGCGAGACCAAGGAGTCGCTGCGGGCCGCCCTGGGGCTGCCGACCACGGGTCGGCTCGTGCTGTTCGCGGGGCGCGTCCAGCCGCTCAAGGCGCCCGACGTCCTGGTCCGGGCGCTCGGGGTGCTCGCGGACCACGACGAGCCGCTGCCGACGCTCGTGGTGCTCGGCGGGCCGAGCGGGCGCATGACGGCGGTGCGCGAGCTCGAGGCGCTCGCCTACCAGATGGGCGTCGCCGACCACGTGGTCGTGCGCCCGCCCGTGCCGCGCGACGAGCTCGTGCGCTACTACCGGGCCGCGGACGTCGTGGCCGTGCCGTCGCACAACGAGTCGTTCGGGCTGGTCGCGGCCGAGGCGCAGGCGTCGGGCACGCCCGTGGTCGCGGCGGCCGTGGGTGGGCTGCGGACGGTCGTCGAGGACGGGGTGTCGGGGATCCTGGTCCCGGACCACAACCCGTGGACGTGGTCGCGCACCCTGAGCGACCTGCTGGCCGACGACGAGCGCCGTGCCGGGCTCGCGACCGGGGCGCGGCGCGTCAGCGAACGGTACGGCTGGGACGCGACGGCAGAGGCCATGCTCGCGGTGTACGAGCAGGCGGCCGAGGCGCGGGCGGCGCGTCCGCGCTGAGGCGTGACCACGGCTCCCGCGAGGTTCCACGTCGGGGGAGCGCCTGGCCGGCTCCGTCGCCGCGAACCCTCTGCCTCGGCGGCCGCCCGGGGTCAGTCGTGCCGTTCGAGCACGAAGACCGGGATCTCCCGGTCGGTGCGCTCCTGGTAGCTCGCGTAGTCCGGGTAGGCCGCGACGGCGCGCTCCCACCACAGGGCCTTCTCCTCGCCCGTGACCTCGCGGGCCGTGTAGTCGTGGCGCTCGGGCCCGTCCTGGAGCTCGACGTGCGGGTTCGCCACGATGTTGTGGTACCAGACGGGGTGCTGCGGGGCGCCGCCGAGCGAGGCGACGACGGCGTAGGTGCCGTCGTGCTCGACGCGCATGAGCGGCGTCTTGCGGATCTTGCCGCTCTTCGCGCCCAGGGTCCACAGGATCACCACGGGCATCCCGCGCAGCGTCGTGCCCTTGGTCCCGCCTGAGGTCTCGTACAGCTCGGCCTGCTTGCGTGCCCAGTCGCTCGTGCTGGGTGCGTACTCTCCGGTGATCGGCATGCCTGGTACAACGCGTGGCGCGCGTCACCATTCCCGGAGCGGAGATTCCCGTTCCGTAGATGTTCGGTGACCATTTCCCGGGACAGCGCTGCCACCCGCGTCATGGTGCGGCAGGATGGTGACCATGACCTACACCCTCGTGCTGCTCCGCCACGGCGAGAGCGAATGGAATGCCAAGAACCTGTTCACCGGCTGGGTGGACGTCGCACTCTCGGAGAAGGGCGTCGAGGAGGCGAAGCGCGGCGGCACCCTGCTGACGGACGCGGGAGTCCTCCCCGACGTCGTGCACACCTCCCTGCTGCGTCGCGCGATCACCACCGCGAACCTCGCGCTGGACTCCGCGGACCGTCACTGGATCCCCGTGAAGCGCTCCTGGCGCCTCAACGAGCGCCACTACGGCGCTCTCCAGGGCAAGGACAAGAAGCAGACGCTCGCCGAGTTCGGCGAGGAGCAGTTCATGCTGTGGCGTCGTTCGTACGACGTGCCGCCGCCCGCGATCGAGCTCGGCTCGGAGTTCTCGCAGGACACGGACCCGCGCTACGCGGACGCCCCGGTCGTGCGGACCGAGTGCCTCAAGGACGTCCTCGAGCGCGCGCTGCCGTACTGGGAGGGTGAGGTCGTCCCCGACCTCAAGGCCGGCAAGACGGTCCTCGTCGCGGCGCACGGCAACTCGCTGCGCGCGATCATCAAGCACCTCGACGGCATCTCGGACGAGGACATCGCGGCTCTCAACGTGCCCACGGGCATCCCGCTCGTGTACGAGCTCGACGAGAACCTGGTCCCCGTGGTCAAGGGTGGCAAGTACCTCGACCCGGCTGCTGCGGCGGACGCGATCGCCGCGGTCGCGAACCAGGGTCGCTGATCGTCCCGTCGCCTCGACGCGAACGCCCGACGGCGCCGCTCCCCCCGCGGGGAGAGC
>NZ_JAMXIO010000064.1:0-4792 GCF_059651515.1 Oerskovia sp. 140933 | reverse complement strand
CGGCCCGGCCGCGGCACGCACGGCGAGCCGCGGCCGGACCACGCACCCGACGACCCACAGCCTTCCCGCTCCCACGACGACAGGAGTTCTCCCGTGGCACGGACCACGTCCGCCCGGCGCAGCACGGCCCAGCGCACGGCGCGCTCGGCGACGGCTCGGGGAGCGGGCCCCCGGACCGGGGACGGTGCCGGCCGTCCCCGCCCGCGGCCGCCGGAGCGCGAACGCGCCCGGTGGCCGCGGAACCTCTCCCGCACACGTCGAGCCTGGCTGGCGGTCGCCGCGCTCGCGGTGGTCACCCTGGTCGTCGCGGCGGTCGTCCGGGCCGTCGAACGGCCCGACGCCGGAGCGCCCGGTGCGTACGTCGCCGACCCGGCGCGCGTGGCCGAGCTCGAGGCCGCGGAGGCCGCGCGCGACGGCGAGAACCTGGGCCTCGTGACCGACTTCGCGGTCTCCGCGCAGGAGCGCCTCGTCCCGACCATGGAAGACCTGTCGGTCGCGCTGCCGCTCGACGGTTCGCCCGGCACACCCGCGACGCCCGAGCAGGTCTCCGGCTGGCGCGAGGAGCTCGCGGCACTGACGGCCGAAGCCGAGGCGCTGCCGTCCGGCGCGTCGGGGTACAACGTGACGCGCAACGGGCTGGGCGTCTCGATCGCGCTGCTGGGCGACACGGTCGACACGCTCGTGCTGGCCGGCGAGGCCGCCGAGCCCACCCGCGCCGCCCTCCTGGCGCTCGCGGCCGACCTCCGGTTGCGCGCTGCCGACACGTGGGCCATGGCCGCGACCCAGCTCGACGGGCTGAGCGTCGACGCCGACCAGGGGCACGTCCACGTGTTCCTGCCGCTCCACCCCGACGACGCGGGGGACGGTGCCGCGAGCCCGGTGGACCACTAGCCCGGCGCTCGTCGCCCGGCTCGCGGGGTCACCTACGGAGCGCCGAGCCCCGGCGGGCCCGTCCTCGGCGTCGCGCCGTCGCGCAGCACGCCGGGCTCAGTCGAGCGGGCGCACCATGACGACGTCGTCGTGCGCCTCGCCGCCCACGACGTAGGTGCGCGTGCCCGCGAACGCGAAACCGTGCTTGCGGTAGAACGCCTGGGCCCGCGCGTTCTCCCCGTTGGTACCGAGCCACACGGCCTTGTCCGGGACGAGGGCCGGTGCTGCGTCGAGCGCGGCCCGCAGGAGGTCGCCCGCGACCCCGGTGCCCTGCGCGGCCGGGTGCACGTAGATCTTCGACAGCTCGACCGTGGGCTCGTCGCCGACCACGGCCACGATGTCCGCGTCGTCGGGCACGCCGCGCACGAGGAGCGCGTAGCCGACCAGGTCGGCGACCTGCTCGGGCCCCTCGGCGACGAGCAGCGCGTGGTCAGGGCTCGCGGCCCACGCGACGAACTTCTCCGGGGAGAGCTGCGCGCGGATGTGCTCGGCGACCGCCGCAGGGTCGGAGCCGGGCGGGCAGGCGAGCGGGAACGTGAGAGCGGCCAGCTCCGCGAGGCGGGCGGCGTCGTCGGGGGTCGCGGGGCGCAGGGAGGTCGTCACCCGCGGAAATCTACCCGGGTGCACCCACGAACGGGAGGGGTGTCCGGCCGTCGGGCCGTTGACACCCCTCCCCGGGGGGAGGACGGTGGAAGGACCGGAGACGTCGCCCGCCCAGCCCACGGACGCCGCCCCCGCCGGAGCCCCGACGACGGGGCCCGCGTGAGGGGAGGTGAGAACACATGAGGAAGATGGTCGACTGTCGGACCACACCCAGCGTCATCAACTGCACGCTGACGATCGCGGGCGAGGAGGAAGAGGTCCTCGACGCCGCGTACGACCACATGATCAGCAAGCACGGGCACGAACCGACGCCCGAGCTGAGGGAGCAGATCCGTGCCGACCTGGTCGACGCAGAGCCCTCGATGGCCTGACCGCACCAGACGGTACAGCCGGTCGTGACCCGCGGGTCACGGCCGACACGCGTGCCCTCGGCCATGATGGGGGCATGGCACACCTCCCGGCGCCCGGGCGCCGCATCGACCTCAACGCCGACCTGGGCGAGGGGTTCGGGCCGTGGGCGCTCGCGGACGACGACGCCCTGCTCGACCTCGTGACCAGTGCGAACGTCGCGTGCGGCTTCCACGCGGGAGACCCGTCGATCATGCGTGGCGTGACGCGCGGTGCGGTCGAGCGGGGCGTGAGCATCGGGGCCCACGTCGCGTACCGCGACCTCGCGGGCTTCGGTCGCCGCTTCCTGGCGGTCGCGCCGGCCGAGCTGACCGCCGACGTCGTCTACCAGATCGGCGCGCTCGACGCGTTCGCCCGCCTCGCGGGCGACCGGGTCCGGTACGTCAAGCCGCACGGCGCGCTCTACAACGCGATCGTCCGGCACGAGGAGCAGGCGGCGGCCGTCGTCGACGCGGTCGCGGCCTACGACCCGACCCTGCCCGTCGTCGGGATGCCCGGCTCGGCCGTGCTGCGGCGTGCCCGGGAGGCGGGGCTGCCCGTGGTGCGCGAGGTCTTCGCGGACCGCGGCTACGCACCCGACGGGTCGCTCGTGCCCCGCGGGACCCCGGGAGCGGTCCTGCACGACCCCGTCGAGGTCGCCGAGCGCGCGCTGCGCCTCGTGGCCGAGGGCGTCGTGGTCGCGGCGGACGGATCGGAGGTCACGGTCGAGGCGGACTCGGTCTGCGTCCACTCCGACACCCCCGGCGCGGTAGCGCTCCTGACCGCGGTGCGCAGGACGCTCGAGGCGAGCGGCGTCGTCGTGCAGGCGATCGGGCGGTGACCGTGCCGACGGGGTCGGGCGAGCCGCACGCACCGAGCATCCGGGCGTACGGCGACCACGCCCTCCTGGCCGACGTCGCGGGGCTCGACGAGGTGCACGCGCTCGCCGCCGCGCTGCAGGCCGCGGACGTACCCGGCGTCGTGGACGTCGTGCCCGCGGCGCGCACGGTGCTCGTGGTCCTCGACGACGCGGCGACGTCGGCGGACCTGGTCAGGGTGGAGGACGCGGTCCGGGAGGCGTGGGCCTCCCGGACGGCCGTGGCGCACCCGGGGGAGGGGAGCGTCGTGGAGATCCCCGTCGTCTACGACGGCGAGGACCTGCCCGACGTCGCCGCGTGGGCGGGCCTGTCCGTCGCCGAGGTCGTGGCCCGGCACCGCGGGCGCGGGTACGTGGTCGCGTTCGGCGGCTTCATGCCGGGCTTCGGCTACCTGACCGACGTGGACCCGACCATCGCGGCCCCGCGCCTCGCGACGCCCCGGACGCGCGTGCCCGCGGGATCGGTCGCGCTCGCGGGCGGCCTCACGGCGGTCTACCCCCGCGAGACGCCGGGCGGCTGGCGCCTGCTGGGACGCACCGACGCCCGGTTGTTCGACGTCGACCGAGACCCGCCTGCGCTGCTGACGGCGGGGACCCGGGTGCGGTTCCGGGCCGTCGACCGGCTGGCGGGGGACGCCGGCGCGGGCGCCGCGGAGGAGGACGGAGCCCCTCCCGACCTCGACGAGGGGCACCCCGGGGCCGACCGCGCGGGTGCGCCGGCCACGGAGGCCCGGCCCGGTCGCGAGACGCCTCTCTCCGGTGCGGCGCGCCCTGTCGCGGGAGGGGTCGAGATCCTCGCGACGGGGCCGCTCACCCTGCTCGAGGACGCGGGACGTCCGGGCTGGGCGGCGTCGGGGGTCGGACGGTCGGGGGCAGCCGACCAGGGGGCGTTGCGCCTGCTGAACCGTCTGCTCGCCAACGACGGCCCCGTCGCGGCACTCGAGGTCACCCTCGGCGGGCTCGCGGTGCGGTTCCACGAACGAGCCACGTTCGCGCTCGCGGGAGCAGAGGTACCCGCGACGCTCGACGGGACACCCGTGGGGAGGCAGGCGCTGCTCGAGGCGCGGCCGGGCGCCGAGCTGCGGCTCGGGTTCGCCGCGCACGGGACGCGGGCCTACCTGGGGGTGCGAGGCGGGTTCGCCGCGACCCCGGTGCTGGGCTCGCTCTCGTTCGACGTCCTCGCGGGGCTGGGGCCCGCTCCACTGCGGGTGGGGGACCGTGTGGCGATCGGTCCCCGCCCGTCGCGGCTGCCCGTGGTCGACGCGATCGCTCCCCGCGCGGAGACGGACGGCGTCGTCGAGCTCGCGGTGCTCCGCGGGGTGCGCGACGACTGGTTCGGGGACGAGGCCTGGCGAGCCCTCCTGGAGGGGACGTTCGAGGTCTCCGACGCGAGCAACCGTGTGGGCCTGCGGCTCGCCGGGCCGAGGATCGACCGGCGGACGGGCGAGCTCCCGAGCGAGGGGCTCGTCCCCGGCGCGATCCAGGTCCCGCCCGACGGGAGTCCCGTCCTGTTCCTGCGCGACCACCCCGTCACGGGCGGGTACCCCGTGATCGGGGTCGTCGCGGGAGGGGCGCTCGACGCGGCGGCGCAGGTCAGGCCGGGTGACAGGGTCCGGTTCAGGGAGGCACCGCGGGTGCCCGGCGCGGCGGGGCGGGGGCGAGACGGGGCAGCGAGTTGACGGAGCCGCCGGACGCCGCGTAATGTTCTCGAAGTCAGCCCGGCAGGGAGGAACAGACACCACTGCGAAGCTCCTCGGAGCCGCCGCGAAGTGGCTGGATCCCCCGGGTGGCCACCCCTCAGAAGTTCTCGGAGACACCTCTGCGTGCCACGGGATCGACGGGGCGGCCGGCTCAGGCGGATCGGCTTCACCGGAAACGGCGAGTTGAGACGCGGGAATGAGTCTGGTAGGTTTGAGAAGTTGCCCCGAGTGAAGGCCTGGGAACGGGTTGGATTCGGTGCGTGTCGGTTGCTTGAGAACTCAACAGTGTGCTTGA
>NZ_JAMXIO010000063.1:0-5538 GCF_059651515.1 Oerskovia sp. 140933 | reverse complement strand
GCCAAAGGCCCACCCCGTGAGGGGTGGGCCTTTGGTGAATGGTTGTCCGGCGGCGACCTACTCTCCCACCCCGTCTCCAGGGCAGTACCATCGGCGCTGAGAGGCTTAGCTTCCGGGTTCGGAATGGGACCGGGCGTTTCCCTCTCGCTATGACCGCCGTAACTCTATGGAGATGTTCGGGTCCCCCGGTTACGTGGGGGTGTGCCCGTATCTCGGGAACCGCACAGTGGACGCGTAGCAAAAAGTTTGTGTGTTATCAAGTTGTCGGCTTATTAGTACCGGTCAGCTTCAGCAGTCGTTAGTCCTGCCTTACACATCCGGCCTATCTACCCAGTGGTCTAGCTGGGAGCCTCTCCCCCTTGCGGGGATGGAAACCTCATCTTGAAGCAGGCTTCCCGCTTAGATGCTTTCAGCGGTTATCCCTTCCGAACGTAGCTAACCAGCCGTGCTCCTGGCGGAACAACTGGCACACCAGAGGTTCGTCCGTCCCGGTCCTCTCGTACTAGGGACAGCCCTTCTCAAGTTTCCTGCGCGCGCAGCGGATAGGGACCGAACTGTCTCACGACGTTCTAAACCCAGCTCGCGTACCGCTTTAATGGGCGAACAGCCCAACCCTTGGGACCTACTCCAGCCCCAGGATGCGACGAGCCGACATCGAGGTGCCAAACCATGCCGTCGATATGGACTCTTGGGCAAGATCAGCCTGTTATCCCCGGGGTACCTTTTATCCGTTGAGCGACGGCGCTTCCACAAGCCACCGCCGGATCACTAGTTCCGACTTTCGTCCCTGCTCGACCTGTCAGTCTCACAGTCAAGCTCCCTTGTGCACTTGCACTCGACACCTGATTGCCAACCAGGCTGAGGGAACCTTTGAGCGCCTCCGTTACATTTTAGGAGGCAACCGCCCCAGTTAAACTACCCACCAGGCACTGTCCCTGATCCGGATTACGGACCGAGGTTAGATATCCAGAGCGACCAGAGTGGTATTTCAACGTTGACTCCACACACACTGGCGTGCATGCTTCACAGTCTCCCACCTATCCTACACAAGCCGCACCGAACACCAATACCAAGCTATAGTAAAGGTCCCGGGGTCTTTCCGTCCTGCTGCGCGTAACGAGCATCTTTACTCGTAGTGCAATTTCGCCGAGTTCGCGGTTGAGACAGCGGAGAAGTCGTTACGCCATTCGTGCAGGTCGGAACTTACCCGACAAGGAATTTCGCTACCTTAGGATGGTTATAGTTACCACCGCCGTTTACTGGGGCTTAAATTCTGAGCTTCGCCCGAAGGCTGACCCGTCCTCTTAACCTTCCAGCACCGGGCAGGCGTCAGTCCGTATACATCGTCTTGCGACTTCGCACGGACCTGTGTTTTTAGTAAACAGTCGCTTCTCCCTGGTCTCTGCGGCCGTCAACGCTCGGGAAGCAAGTTCCGTCACGCATCGGGCCCCCCTTCTCCCGAAGTTACGGGGGCATTTTGCCGAGTTCCTTAACCACGATTCTCTCGATCGCCTTAGTATTCTCTACCTGACCACCTGAGTCGGTTTAGGGTACGGGCGGCTAGAACCTCGCGCCGAGGCTTTTCTTGGCAGCATAGGATCACCCAATTCGCGCATACGCGCTATCTATCAGTTCTCAGGCTATGTGAACAGCGGATTTGCCTACTGTTCGCCCTACAACCTTGGACACGGTCAACCATCGCCGTGCTGGGCTACCTTCCTGCGTCACCCCTGTTAATACGCTTACCTAGTACCGGTTCGGGTCGCGCGCCGCTCCCGCGATGTCTCCCGAAGGAGACGGTGCGGGTTAAGGGCGCTTAGCATCACCGGGTTCGGTATGGGCGGTTCTTCGCCGGTAGGAGAATATCAACTCCTTGTCCATCGACTACGCCTGTCGGCCTCGCCTTAGGTCCCGACTTACCCAGGGCGGATTAGCCTGGCCCTGGAACCCTTGGTCATTCGGCGGACGGGTTTCTCACCCGTCTTTCGCTACTCATGCCTGCATTCTCACTCGTGTAGGCTCCACCGCTGGGTTACCCCGCGACTTCACTGCCCACACGACGCTCCCCTACCCATCCACACGCCTGGACCACGAAGGCCTAGCGTTTGTGTGAATGCCACAGCTTCGGCGGTGTACTTGAGCCCCGCTACATTGTCGGCGCGGAATCACTTGACCAGTGAGCTATTACGCACTCTTTCAAGGGTGGCTGCTTCTAAGCCAACCTCCTGGTTGTCTGTGCAACTCCACATCCTTTCCCACTTAGCACACGCTTAGGGGCCTTAGCTGGTGGTCTGGGCTGTTTCCCTCTCGACTACGGAGCTTATCCCCCGCAGTCTCACTCCCGCGCTCTCACTTACCGGCATTCGGAGTTTGGCTGACGTCAGTAACCTTGTAGGGCCCATCGGCCATCCAGTAGCTCTACCTCCGGCAAGAAACACGCGAGGCTGCACCTAAATGCATTTCGGGGAGAACCAGCTATCACGAAGTTTGATTGGCCTTTCACCCCTAACCACAGGTCATCCCCCAGGTTTTCAACCCTGGTGGGTTCGGTCCTCCACGTAGTCTTACCCACGCTTCAACCTGCCCATGGCTAGATCACTTCGCTTCGGGTCTAGACCCAGCGACTCATTCGCCCTATTCAGACTCGCTTTCGCTACGGCTTCCCCACACGGGTTAACCTTGCCACTGAGCACTAACTCGCAGGCTCATTCTTCAAAAGGCACGCTGTCACCCCTGCTAGGGAGGCTCCAACGGATTGTAGGCACACGGTTTCAGGTACTATTTCACTCCCCTCCCGGGGTACTTTTCACCTTTCCCTCACGGTACTGGTCCGCTATCGGTCACTAGGTAGTATTTAGGCTTAGCAAGTGGTCTTGCCGGATTCACACGGGATTTCTCGGGCCCCGTGCTACTTGGGATCCCCTTCGGGAGGCCACGTCATTTCGTCTACGGGGGTCGCACCCTCTGTGCCGGGCCTTTCAATGCCCTTCGACTATAACGCGACTTTCTGACTCCCTGACCGGGTACCAGCCCGGTCTGAAAGGTCCCACAACCCCGCCCATGCAACGCCTGGTAGCTATCACACATGAACGGTTTGGCCTGTTCCGCTTTCGCTCGCCACTACTCACGGAATATCTCTTCCTGTCGGTACTGAGATGTTTCACTTCCCGACGTTCCCTCCACACACCCTATATATTCAGGTGCGGGTCACTGGACATGACTCCAGCGGGGTTTCCCCATTCGGAGATCCTCGGATCACGGTTCGTTTGCCAACTCCCCGAGGCTTATCGCAGGCTACAACGTCCTTCATCGGCTCCTAGTGCCAAGGCATCCACCCTGTGCCCTTAAAAACTTGACAACAAAAAATTGCAGAGAACAAAGATAAATCTTTGATCTTACAAAGATGCTCGCGTCCACTGTGCAGTTCTCAAGCTACGGACGATCCCACCCGCTCCCACGGCCTACCAACACAACCGGTTGGCGGTTCACCCAGGAGACGCGATGGCCCGTTCAGAGCGACCCCACCCATGCGGGCGGTTCCCTCAGGACCCAACAGTGTGCTTGGCGAACCCCTCCCCCGTACCCGTGATGTTCCACCACCCACCCGAAGGCAGACAGGTACTGACACGAACCGTCTTGGACGAGCTCTTCGTTAATGTTCCACCCTTGAGCAACCATCCACCCACGCGTTCGGCGAGTGCCATGGCCTCTGCACGACCACCCCGAAGGGCCGGCCGTGAGTGATGCTCCTTAGAAAGGAGGTGATCCAGCCGCACCTTCCGGTACGGCTACCTTGTTACGACTTAGTCCCAATCGCCAGTCCCACCTTCGACAGCTCCCTCCACAAGGGTTGGGCCACCGGCTTCGGGTGTTACCGACTTTCGTGACTTGACGGGCGGTGTGTACAAGGCCCGGGAACGTATTCACCGCAGCGTTGCTGATCTGCGATTACTAGCGACTCCGACTTCATGGGGTCGAGTTGCAGACCCCAATCCGAACTGAGACCGGCTTTTTGGGATTCGCTCCACCTCGCGGTATCGCAGCCCTTTGTACCGGCCATTGTAGCATGCGTGAAGCCCAAGACATAAGGGGCATGATGATTTGACGTCATCCCCACCTTCCTCCGAGTTGACCCCGGCAGTCTCTTATGAGTCCCCACCATGACGTGCTGGCAACATAAGACGAGGGTTGCGCTCGTTGCGGGACTTAACCCAACATCTCACGACACGAGCTGACGACAACCATGCACCACCTGTACACCGACCTTGCGGGGCAACCATCTCTGGAAGTTTCCGGTGTATGTCAAGCCTTGGTAAGGTTCTTCGCGTTGCATCGAATTAATCCGCATGCTCCGCCGCTTGTGCGGGCCCCCGTCAATTCCTTTGAGTTTTAGCCTTGCGGCCGTACTCCCCAGGCGGGGCACTTAATGCGTTTGCTGCGGCACGGAACTCGTGGAATGAGCCCCACACCTAGTGCCCAACGTTTACGGCATGGACTACCAGGGTATCTAATCCTGTTCGCTCCCCATGCTTTCGCTCCTCAGCGTCAGTTGCGGCCCAGTGACCTGCCTTCGCCATCGGTGTTCCTCCTGATATCTGCGCATTCCACCGCTACACCAGGAATTCCAGTCACCCCTACCGCACTCTAGTCTGCCCGTACCCGATGCAAGCTCAAGGTTGAGCCTTGAGTTTTCACACCAGACGCGACAAACCGCCTACGAGCTCTTTACGCCCAATAATTCCGGACAACGCTTGCGCCCTACGTATTACCGCGGCTGCTGGCACGTAGTTAGCCGGCGCTTCTTCTGCAGGTACCGTCACTTGCGCTTCTTCCCTGCTGAAAGAGGTTTACAACCCGAAGGCCTTCATCCCTCACGCGGCGTCGCTGCATCAGGCTTTCGCCCATTGTGCAATATTCCCCACTGCTGCCTCCCGTAGGAGTCTGGGCCGTGTCTCAGTCCCAGTGTGGCCGGTCGCCCTCTCAGGCCGGCTACCCGTCGTCGCCTTGGTAGGCCATTACCCCACCAACAAGCTGATAGGCCGCGAGTCCATCCCAGACCGATAAATCTTTCCAGACACTCCCCATGCAGGGGCATCTCATATCCAGTATTAGACCTCGTTTCCAAGGCTTATCCCGGAGTCTGGGGCAGGTTACTCACGTGTTACTCACCCGTTCGCCACTGATCCGCCCAGCAAGCTGGGCATCACCGTTCGACTTGCATGTGTTAAGCACGCCGCCAGCGTTCGTCCTGAGCCAGGATCAAACTCTCCGTAAATGTCTGCTATCAACCCCGAAGGATTAACAACCATACGAAGCGGACCCGAAGGTCCATAATCATGGCTACAAACCGAAAACATGACGTTTTCAATTCATACCAAATAAGTAGTCTCGACACGAACACACAACAACCACCAAACGATGGCCACCACGCGCCCATGACGGACAATTGGCATTAACTATCAAGCACACTGTTGAGTTCTCAAGCAACCGACACGCACCGAATCCAACCCGTTCCCAGGCCTTCACTCGGGGCAACTT
>NZ_JAMXIO010000062.1:0-5893 GCF_059651515.1 Oerskovia sp. 140933 | reverse complement strand
GCGCGCCCGGGTGCGCCCCGCCGTCGGGCCTGCGGACCCGACCGTCGCGTGCCGCAGCGGACGATCGCTGCGACGATGAGCGGACCCGTCCCGGAGGGGAGGCGCCCGTGAGGCAGAAGGTGTCCGTCGTGCTGCTCGTGGCGGCGCTCGGCCTCGTGGCCGCGTGCTCGGGCGGCCCCGCCCCCGGGCCGACCGTGGTGACGCCGACCCCGCCGACCCCGACGGCCACCCCGCCGGGGACTCCGGGAGCGGCGCTGATCACGGTGGTCCCGTCGGTCCGCGCGACCGCGACCGCGGTCGTCGACGAGCTGGCGTCTCCCTGGGGCCTCACGGCGCTCCCCGACGGGCGGCTGCTGGTGACCTCGCGCGACGAGGGGACCGTGACCCTGCTCGACCTGGCCGGGGGCACGACCGCCACGGTCACTGGCCCGGGCGCCGAGGCGCTCGCGGACGGGACCGACCACGGCGGCGAGGGGGGCCTGTTGGGCATCGCGGTCGCGCCGACGTTCTCCGCGGACGGGACCGTCGTGGTCTACCGGACCGGCGAGGACGGCAACGAGGTGCTGCGCGGGGCCCTCGACCCCGCCACGGCCGAGCTGGGTGGGCTGACGACGGTCGTGGGCGGTATCCCGAAGGCGAGCAACCACAACGGTGGCCAGGTCGCGTTCGGCCCCGACGGGTTCCTGTACGTCGCGACCGGTGACGCGGGCGAGCCGGACGCCGCGCAGGATCCGGACTCCCTCGCGGGCAAGGTCCTGCGGGTCACGCTCGACGGCGAGGCGGCGCCGGGGAACCCGGACGGCTCGCGCGTGTGGAGCCTGGGCCACCGCAACGTGCAGGGCCTGGGGTGGGACGCGACGGGGCGGATGTTCGCGAGCGAGTTCGGGCAGAACACTCTCGACGAGGTCAACGTGATCGTGCCGGGCGGCAACTACGGCTGGCCCGAGCGCGAGGGCACTGCCGGTGCCGCGACCGCGCCGGACGGCACGGCGTTCGTCGACCCCATCGCGACCTGGCCCACGTCGGAGGCGAGCCCGAGCGGCCTCGCGGTCCTGGGTGACGGGGTCTACGTCGCGGGGCTGCGCGGGGAGCGCCTGTGGCGCGTCCCCTTCGCGTGGGGCGAGGACCAGGGGCCCGACGACGGAGCCCGGCCCGCAGGCTTCGGCGAGCCGCAGGCGTTGCTCACGGGGGAGTGGGGGCGGCTGCGGGCCGTCGTCCCGGTCCCTGCCGGGGCCACGGACCCGGACGTGCCGTGGTCGTTGCTCGTCCTGACGAACGAGACGGACGGCCGCGGGAGCCCGTCCGCGGGCGACGACCACCTGCTGCGGGTCGACCTGGCGACGGGCTGAGGTGGTGGTCGCCCGCGGCGCGGTCCGCGGACAGCGGCGCGGCAGCGGGGCCGGGACAACTACGATGAGGACCATGCCTGACGCAGCCTCGGAGACCTTCTATCTCACGACCCCGATCTACTACGTGAACGACGCCCCGCACATCGGGCACGCGTACACGACGGTCGCGGCCGACGTCGTCACCCGCTGGCACCGCCAGCGCCAGGAGCCGGTGTGGTTCCTGACGGGGACGGACGAGCACGGGCAGAAGGTCATGCGCACCGCAGAGGCCAACGGCGTGAGCCCCCAGGAGTGGGCGGACCGCCTGGTGGAGAGCTCGTGGAAGCCCGTCCTGCACACGCTCGACGCGCTCAACGACGACTTCATCCGCACCACCCAGCCCCGCCACACCGAGCGCGTACAGGCCTTCATCCAGGACCTGTACAACAAGGGCGAGATCTACGCGGGCTCGTACGAGGGCCCGTACTGCGTGGGCTGCGAGGAGTACAAGCTCCCGGGCGACCTGATCGACGGCACGGGCGAGCACGAGGGCCAGAAGCTCTGCCCCATCCACGGCAAGCCCGTGGAGATGCTCTCCGAGCAGAACTACTTCTTCAAGATGAGCGCGTACCAGGACCGCCTGCTCGCGCTCTACGAGGCGCACCCCGAGTTCGTCCAGCCCGCCAGCGCACGCAACGAGGTGCTCGCGTTCGTCAAGGGTGGTCTGCAGGACCTGTCGATCTCGCGCAACACCTTCGACTGGGGCATCCCCATCCCGTGGGACACCACGCACGTGCTCTACGTGTGGTTCGACGCGCTGCTCAACTACGCGACCGCCGTCGGGCTGGACAGCGACGACCCCGAGCAGCAGGCCAAGTTCGCGGCCACGTGGCCCGCGAACGTGCACCTGGTCGGCAAGGACATCCTGCGCTTCCACGCGGTGATCTGGCCCGCGATGCTCATGGCGGCGGGCCTGCCCCTGCCCAAGACCGTGTTCGCGCACGGCTGGCTCCTGGTCGGCGGCGAGAAGATGAGCAAGTCGAAGCTCACGGGCATCGCGCCGAGCCAGATCATCGACCACTTCGGGTCCGACGCGTTCCGCTACTACTTCATGCGCGCCATCGCGTTCGGCCAGGACGGGTCGTTCTCGTGGGAGGACCTCTCGGCCCGCTACAACGCGGAGCTTGCGAACGGGTTCGGCAACCTGGCCTCGCGCGTCGCGGCCATGGTCGGCAAGTACTACGGCGGCGTGCTCCCGCAGGCGGGCCCCGCGGGCCCGGCCGAGCAGGCGCTCGAGCAGGTCGCCGCGCAGGCGGTCCAGGCAGCCGAGAAGGCGATCGACGCGCTCGCGATCCACGAGGCCATCAACGCGGTGTGGACGCTGGTCGACGCCACGAACCTGTACCTCACCGAGCAGGAGCCGTGGAAGGTCGCCAAGCTCGACGAGGAACGTGACGGCACGGCGCCCGATGCCACCTGGATCCAGGAGGGGCGCCTCGCCACGATCCTCGTCACGGCCGCCGAGGCCCTGCGCTCGCTCGCGGTGCTGCTGCACCCGATCACCCCGAAGGCCGCCCAGGCGCTCTGGGCCTCGCTCGGCGCCGAGGCGCCGCTCGGTGCGCTCGCGGTCCAGCCGGTCGACGGCGCCGCGCGCTTCGGTGCGCTGCCCGCCGGCACCACGGTCACCAAGGGTGCGTCGCTGTTCCCGCGCCTCGAGGACCCGGTCACCGAGGTGTCCTGACCGTGGCACGCAAGCGTGAGCGCGGGTGGCCGCCCGCCCCCGAGCGGCTGCCCGTGCCCGTGGTCGACGACCACACGCACCTCGAGTCGATCGCGGACGTCCTGCCCGAGGTCGACGAGGAGGGGCGTCCCGTCGTCGTCCCGACGGTCGAGCAGCACGTCGAGGACGCGGCCCGGGTCGGGGTGGACCGCATGGTCCAGGTCGGCTGCGACCTGCCTGCGGCCCGCCGGACCGACGCGCTGGTGCGTGAGCACCGGGCGCTGGTCGGGGCGATCGCGATCCACCCCAACGAGGCGACCCTGCACGCCGGCGTGACCGAGGTGGGCCCCGACGGGCTGACGCCGGACCCGCAGGCGCGCCACGCCGTCGGGCTCGACGACGCGATCGCGGAGATCGCCGCGCTCGCACGGGGCAACGACCGCATCCGCGCGATCGGCGAGACCGGCATGGACCTGTTCCGCACGGGTCCAGAGGGCGCGGACGTCCAGCGGGAGGCGTTCCGCGCGCACGTCGCGCTCGCCAAGGAGCTCGGGCTCCCGCTCCAGATCCACGACCGCGACGCGCACGCCGAGGTCATCGAGGTCCTGCTCGCGGACGGCGCGCCCGAGCGGACGGTCTTCCACTGCTTCTCGGGGGACTCCGAGATGGCGCGGCTGTGCGCGGCGCAGGGCTGGTACCTGTCGTTCGCCGGGCCCCTGACGTTCGGTGCCAACGACGAGCTGCGTGCGGCCCTCGCCGCCGTCCCCCTGGGCCAGGTGCTCGTCGAGACGGACGCCCCGTACCTGACGCCCCACCCGTACCGTGGGCGGCCCAACGCGCCCTACCTCCTGCCGCACACCGTCCGGAAGGTCGCCGAGGTCACGGACGTGCCGCTCGTCGACGTGTGCACGCGACTCAGCGCGACCGCCGAGCAGGTCTACGGCCCCTGGTGACCCCGGCGGGCCCGGAACCCGCGTGCCCCTGCGGGGCCGACGCGCCGGACGGACTTCCCCCCGACGCGGCGTATCCATTACGGTCTGCATGTCCGTGATGCCCGGAAGCATCGACGGGCCGGGCAGAGAGCAGAACGGATGGTTCACGTGGTCGGTCGTGCGGGTGCCCCCAGGGACTCCCTGACGGGCAGGAAGCGTCTCGTCGCGCAGGCCGCGATCCTCGCGACCGTGGTCGGCGCGACCGGTGTGTTCGCGCTGTCCCACAAGTCCGTGACGATCGACCTCGACGGCGAGGTGCGCACCGTGAGCGCCTACGGTTCCACGGTCGGTGACCTGCTGGCGTTCCAGAAGATCGACGTGAAGGACGGCGACCTCGTCGAGCCCTCGGCCTCCTCCTCGGCGAGCGACGGCGGGACGATCGTCGTGCGCACGAGCAGGGAGGTCTCGCTCGAGCTGGACGGCGAGCCCCAGACCTTCGTCACGACCGCGAGCACCGTGGGCGAGCTCGTCAGCGCCCTCGGTCCGCGTGCGGAGGGGGCCAGGACCTCGGTGTCGCGCTCGCAGTCGCTCGGGCGCGAGCAGATCCGCGTGTCGACCCTCAAGACCGTCCACGTCGCGGTCGACGGCGGGATCGTCTCGGCCACGACCGCGGAGGCCTCCGTCCAGGCGGTCCTCGACCACGCGGGCATCGTCCTGTCGGAGGGGGACGCGGTGTCGGTGCCCCTCGGGGCGGCGGCGGTCGACGGGATGCTGGTCCTCGTGACTCGCGCCGCGCAGGGTGCGGCGACCGTCACGGAATCTCTGCCGTTCGCCACGGAGGAGGTCAAGGATCCCTACCTCCCGCAGGGGCAGCGGAACGTCCGGACGTCGGGCCGGGTCGGCGAGGCGATCACCACGTACGAGATCCAGACGGTCGGCGGCGCCGAGGTCTCGCGGACCGTGCTGGAGCGGACGGTCGTCCGCGAACCCCGGACCGAGGTCGTGGTCGTGGGCACGCTCGACCCCTCGACGATCAAGGTCGACCCGGGTTCCTCCAAGGCGATCGCCAAGTCCCTCGCCGCCCAGCGCGGGTGGGGTGACGACCAGTTCGCGTGCCTCGACCTGCTCTGGATGAAGGAGAGCCGGTGGAACGCGACCGCGGAGAACCGGTCGAGCGGTGCCTACGGGATCCCGCAGGCCCTCCCTGGGTCCAAGATGGCGAGCGCGGGGGCCGACTGGCGGACCAACCCGGCGACGCAGATCACCTGGGGGCTGGGCTACATCGAGAACCGCTACGGCACGCCGTGCGGCGCCTGGGGCCACTCGCAGTCCAAGGGCTGGTACTAGGTCGCTGGCCCCCGGGACATGTGAAGGTTTCACCCTCCGAGAGCCCTCGTCGCCTATGACATAGGAGGTGAAAACCGGACAGAGGGGCGCCGTCACGCGTGTCGCAGGGTTGGCACCCGATAACGGATCGGTTACGGTCAACTGTCGCGCGCTGCTGCCCGTCCTGTCGCCACCCGCTGATCTGCGGGTGCCGCACCCGCTCATCGCCGGGTGCTCCAGGACCGGAGGGTGCGCGTCCTGCTGTGGCCCCGACCATCGGGCCGTCGGCAGACAACGACAGCCGGATCGGTCGTTTCGGAACCAGCGGTGGGACGCCCTCGGGCGCCTCGCCCCGACGCTCCTCGGAGCAGCGGGACCGCTGGTGGCGCCCCGCGTCGCCCGAACTCCGTGCCCGGGAGGCTCGACGACTGGACTCGAGTGAAGAACCCCCTGAACCGGACCGCTCACGCGGCCAGCGCCACTGCCCCCAATCCTTCGACGGGCGTCGAGGCTGATGCTTCCGCCCCTTCCTCTTCCACTGCCACTGCTGCGCGGCGTCGCCGGTGGCCGTTGGTCGCCGGTGCGAC
>NZ_JAMXIO010000061.1:0-6453 GCF_059651515.1 Oerskovia sp. 140933 | reverse complement strand
CCAGCGGCGTCCCCCGACCGTGACCCGGACGGTGCGCGCTCAGGCGCCGAGGAGGTCCGCGAGCGTGGTGAGGACGCGGGCCGCCCCGGCGGGGTCGGCGACGCGGTGCGCGGCGAGGGTCTCGCCGTCACCGACCTTGATCCCGACGTCGTCCGGGCCGAGCACCGCGAAGGCCCGCTCGTCGGTCACGTCGTCGCCCAGGTAGAGCACGGCCGGGGAGCCGAGCGCCTCGCGCAGCGCGTCGAGCGCGATGCCCTTGGACGTGCTCGTCACCGCGATCTCGACGACGTTCTTGCCCGCCATGACGTGCGCCCCGAGGCGTTCCCCGAGCTCGACGGCCGCTGCCGAGGCCGCCTGGGCGGGACCCGCGGGGGACAGGCGCGTGTGCAGCACCGCGGCCGAGGGCTTGCGCTCGACCCAGGCCCCCTCGACGGGCGCGGCGACGTCCTCGAGCCCTGCCGTGACCTCCGCCAGGAGGTCGCTCTGCCCGGCGTCGAGCGCGACGGGGATCAGCCGCACGCGGGCCGAGGTCCCGTCGGCACGGACCTGGCGCTCGTCCTCCGCCCCGTCGCGGAGCGGGGAGAGCACCTCGCCCGTCTCGGCGCCGTGGCTCCCGACGAGCAGCGCCCCGGGGGGCGGGGACGCGAGGTGAGCGAGGTCCTCGATCCGCCGTCCGGACACGAGCGCGACGCGCACCCGTCCGGGGGCGGTCGCCGCGAGGCGGGCGAGGGCCGCGGCCGCGCCCGGCGTGGGCCGGGACGCGAGCGGGTCGTCCCCGAGGGGCGCGAGGACGCCGTCGAAGTCGCTCGCGACCAGCAGCGGGCCGACGGCGTCCTCACCCTGGCCGACGGGCGCGCGAGCGGCGAACGCGGCGAGGGTCGCGGTCAGCCCGCCGTCGAGCGGGGTGCTCTGCGGGTCCGACGACGTCACGCGCCTTCCCCCTCGGTCGGCGCCTGGGCGCGGGGGGTGTCGCGGGACGGCAGGGCCTGCAGCACGCCGAGGAAGGACTCGGACCACTTGGTCACGTCGTCGGCGAGGACGCGGCGGCGCAGGCGACGCATGCGCTTGCGCTGCTCGCGGACGTCCATGTTGGCGGCCGCGACGATGATGTCCTTCATGCCGTCGATGTCGTGGGGGTTGACGAGCAGCGCCCCGCCCGCGAGCTCGTCGGCCGCCCCGGTGAACTCGGACAGGACCAGGACGCCGCGGTCGTCGGAGCGGGCCGCGATGTACTCCTTCGCGACGAGGTTCATGCCGTCGCGCAGCGACGTGACGAGCATGACGTCGGCCGCGAGGTAGAGGGCTGCCATCTCCTCGGGCGGGTAGGAGTGGTGCAGGTAGTGGATCGCGGCGTGGCCGATCTCGGCGTACTCGCCGTTGATGCGTCCCACGAGGCCCTCGACCTGCTCGCGCAGCTCCTGGTAGGCGCCCACGTTCTCGCGGCTGGGGCTCGCGACCTGGACGAGCGTGACGTGCTCGACGTCGATGCGCCCGTCCTGGAGGATCTCGCCGTAGGCCTTGATGCGGTGCCGGATGCCCTTGGTGTAGTCGAGGCGGTCGACGCCGAGCATCATGACCTCGGGGTTGCCCAGGTCCGCGCGGATCTCGCGCGAGCGGGCCTGGACCTCGGGGGTCCGGGCGAGCTCGTCGAACGTGCGCGAGTCGATCGAGATGGGGAAGGCGGCGGCGCGGACGTTGCGCGAGGGGCGGTCCTCGCTGCCCGGGACGGTCACGATGGGGCCGCGGGTCGTGTAGCCCGTCAGGCGGCGCACGGCACGGATGAAGTTGGACGCGTCGCCCGCGCGCTGGAACCCGATGAGGTCCGCGCCCAGGAGCCCCTCGATGACCTGGCGCCGCCACGGGAGCTGCTGGAAGAGCTCGAGGGGCGGGAACGGGATGTGGTTGAAGAACCCGATCTTGAGGTCGGGGCGCTGGTCGCGCAGCATGCGGGGCACGAGCTGGAGCTGGTAGTCGTGCACCCACACGGTCGCGCCCTGCTCCGCCTGCGCGGCCGCGGCGTCGGCGAAGCGCTGGTTGACCCGGCGGTAGGCGTCCCACCACTGCCGGTGGAACGCGGGGGGCGCGATCACGTCGTGGTAGAGCGGCCAGAGCGTGTCGTTGGAGAAGCCCTCGTAGTAGCGCTCGATCTCGGTCGCGGACAGGGTCACGGGCACGAGGCGCATGTCGTCGGCGTCGAAGGGCTCGACCTCCAGGTCGGGCGCACCCGACCAGCCCACCCAGGCGCCGTCCGACCTCTGCATGACCGGTTCGAGCGCCGTGACGAGTCCCCCAGGGGAGCGCTTCCAGTCGACGTGACCCTCGTCGTCGACCGTGAAGTCGACGGGAAGCCGGTTGGACACGACGACGAGGTCGTAGCCGTCTTTGCCAGTCAATGGAGATCTCCTTGGTATTCGGTTGAACTTCGGTGAATCTCCCCCCAGGTTATCCGTGTCGCGTCCCGCTTGCTCCCGGGAGAGAGGGGCACCGGGCCGAATTGTCGATACCTTGACACCATGGAGGAGGCCAGCAGCAGACCTGTCGACCCCGTGCGGGGCAGCGGCACCGCACCCCGGGGCGGGCTGCCCTCGGGCAGCGAGGTCGGCGGCTACCGCATCCTCGCCCGGCTCGGAGCGGGCGCCATGGGCGCGGTCTACGAGGCCGAGGACGGCGGGGGCAACCGCGTCGCGATCAAGTTCCTGCACGCCCACCTCGACGTCGACGCGCAGGGCCGCGACCGCCTGCGCCGCGAGGCCGTCGCCCTCCAACGGCTGCGGCACCCCGCGGTCGCGCAGATCCTCGACGTCGAGCTCGACGGCTCCGAGGCCTTCATCGTGACCGAGCTCGTCGACGGACCCAACCTCGAGGAGGAGATCGCGACGGGCGGCCCCCTCGACGCCCACGACCTGTTCGAGCTCGCAGACCAGCTCGCCGAGGCCCTCGAGGCCGTCCACGCCGCCGGGGTCGTGCACCGCGACCTCAAGCCCAGCAACGTCCTGGTCACCCAGAACGGACCCGTCCTCATCGACTTCGGGATCGCGCACGGGCTCGACGAGGCGCGCGCCACGTCGACCGGCCTGGTCATGGGCACGCCCGGATACCTCGCGCCCGAGCTGCTCGAGGGAGCCGCACCGAGCGCCAACAGCGACTGGTGGGGGTGGGCGGCCCTCCTCGCGTTCGCCGCGACCGGCCGACCGCCGTTCGGCATGCGCCCGGTCGAGGCCGTGCTCGCCCGTGCACGGACGGGGGAGGCGGACCTCGACGGCCTCGAGCCACGGACGGCGGCGGCCCTCGCGGCCGCGCTGCGGGCGGACCCCGCGAGCCGGCTGGGCCCGTCGGAGGTCGCGGGGGTCCTGCACCGTGCGGCCCAGGAGGCGGCCGGCCCGACGGCGCCGCCCGCCACGGGTGCGACGGCGGTCGTCCCGCAGCACTTCGCCGGGGGCGCGGGGGGAGCCGTCGCCGGGGTTGCTGCCCTCGGCGCCGCGGCGTCGACCCTCGCGGCCGCCGAGCGCGCGGCCGCGGTCGGTGGTGCGGGTGCCGCCGCGAGCGCCGGTGCCGCCGCGGCCACGGTGGCCCTGCCCTCCTCGGCGGGAGACGTCCAGCCGACCAGCGTCGTGCCGACCGTGCGCTCGGCCGTCCCCCTGCCCCGGCCGACCCCGCCGGCCCCCTCGATCCCGCCGCTCGCGGCGACCCAGGTGATCGCCAACGACGGCCGGACCGTCGCCGTGCCCACGGCCCCTCCCGCGGCGGCAGCGTCGGCGTCGTCGGCCACCACGGTCGCGCCGCCCTCTGTCCCCCCGGCGCCGCCTGCCCGCCCGGGGGGACAGCAGCCGACCCTCGTGCAGCCCGCGGTGCCCCCGGCCGAGCAGCCGACCCTGGTCCAGCCCGCGGTGGCCCCCGCCCAGCAGCCGACCCTGGTCCAGCCCGCGGTGCGGCCGAGCTCGTACCCACCCGGCCAGGCGACGTACCCGCCGCCCTCCACGGCCACGTACCCGCCGCAGCCCGCGCCCCCGGCCCAGGCTCCGGCGTCGGGCAGGAGGAAGGGGCGCGGCGCGCCGGAGGCCGGACCCCCGGGGGACCCCCTCGACGCGTTCGGACGGCCGCTCGGCGTGATCTCCGCCCCCGACTACGTGCGCCCGGCGCACCGTCGCCGGACCGGGACCGTGCTCGCGCTGGGGCTGCCGCTCGTGCTGCTCGCCGGGACGTACCCCGGTCTCGCGTTCGTGCTGCTCGCCGTGGTCGTGGTCGCGCTCCGCGTCGTCGGGGTCGGCGCGGACTCCCTGCACCGTCGGCGCGAGCGCAAGGGGGCGCAGCGCAGCGACGGCGTCAGGACGGCGGTCGCGACGCCGTGGTACGCGCTGCGCGCCCTCGCCGGCGCGGTGCCGTCCCTGATCGTCGCGCTGTGCGGGGGAGTGCTGCTCGTGGTGGGTTCGTGGTGGCTGCTCGCGCCCGGGGTCCTCGTGCTCGCCCCCCAGCAGTCCGTCGAGGCACGGTCGGTCGGCGGGGTCAACGAGCCCTGGGTCTTCACCGTCGTGCTGTGCGCCGCGATGGCGGTCACGGTCCTGCTCGCGTGGTTCGGACCGATGTCCGGGCTCACCCGCTACGGTGCGCGCACGACCCTCGCGCACGTCGCCCCGGGGCGCGTCGGCGCGATCTTCCTGGTGCTCACCGGGCTCGTGCTCGCCGCGATCGTCCTGTTCTCCTGGGGGGCCGGGGCGCCCGTCGTGTGGGCTCCCTTCCCGGGCCCGCCCCCGAGCGTGTGATCCCCGGTGGTTCACCGGAAACTCTCAGAATGCGCGGGTACGCTGACGTCGTGATCAGGACGTCCGACCCGGGAGCGCCCTTCGGCGCCTCGCCCGGCACGCCCCCGAACGAGGCCGCGCCCGCGGCCCGCTCGGGCGTGCGCGCGGACGCCCCCCTGCGGCTCGCCCGGACGCTTCCTGCGGTGACCTCGCTCGTCGTCGCCGGCTTCCTCCTGGTCGTCGGGACCCTGACGCTCCTCGCGGACCGCGGCTTCAGCCTCGTCCACCAGTGCCTGCCCGCACCGGGCGGCTGGGGCGTCGCGGGCGTCCACCTGGCGCTCCTGCGCGAGACGGCGGACTGCCCCGCCGGGACCGCCGCGCTCGGGGGAGACCCCGCGCACGTGGTCACGGTCGTCGGGGTCCTGGCCCTGCCCGTGCTGCTCGCGCACCTCGCGCTGCTGCTCGCCGGCTGCGGGCTGGCCGCCGTGGCGATGCGGGTCCGGGACCGGCTGGCCGTCGTCCTGAGCCCGCGCCGCGTCGTCGCGCTCCTGCGGACGCCGCTCGCCCCCGTCGGGCGCTCGTGCCGCCAGGTCGTCCGGACCGTGACCACGGTCCTGCGCCACCTCGCGCTCGCCGCGGTGCGTTCCCTGCGCGGGCCTCCCGCGGCGCTCGCGGCCGGCTGACGACTCCGAGGACTCGTCACCGCCGCGCGCCCCGGTGCCACCCGCATCCTGGGCACGCGCGGCCCGGACCGCTAACCTCGCGACCAGTGCGCCCCTGCGTGGGGCCGCGCCACCCCCCGACCACCAAGGACTCTCATGTCGACGAACGAACCCCGCCAGACCAAGGCCGACCGCCGCGACGCGGCCCGTGCCGAGGCCCTCGCCCTGCGTGAGGCGCAGGCCAAGCGCGACAAGCGCAACCGAGCGATCACCATCGGCGCCCTCGTGGGCGGCCTCGCCGTGCTCATCGGTGCCTTCCTCTGGGTCTTCATCCCCGCGATGCAGCAGAAGGAGGCGCGCACGACCGAGCCCCTGACCGGCGTCACCGCGCCCGCCACGGCCAACGACACGGGCGGCATCCCCGTCGGCGCCGACGGCGTCGCGGGCACCACCAACGAGGACGCGGTCGAGGTCGGTGTCTACTTCGACTACATGTGCCCCGTCTGCGGTCAGTTCGAGGACGTCAACGCGGCCTCGATCGACGAGATGCGCGAGGCCGGTGACATCACCCTGGTGCAGCACCCGGTGTCGATCCTCGACCGCCTCGCGTCCGGCAGCCAGTTCTCGACGCGCTCCGCGGCCACCGCCGCGTACGTCGCCGAGCACGCCCCCGAGCAGTTCAACGCGTTCAACGAGGCGATGTTCGCCAACCAGCCCGAGGAGAACACGGCCGGCCTGACCGACGCGCAGCTCGCCGAGATCGCCCGGACCGCCGGCGTCCCCGCCGACGTCGCCGAGGCGATCGCCGCGGGCACGCCCGTCAAGGAGTTCGGCGACTGGGTCGAGGGTGCGACGAACCTCGCCACGCAGAACCCCGACCTCCAGGGGACCCGCGGGTTCGGTACCCCGACGATCACGATCGACGGTGAGCGCTGGGAGGGCAACTGGGCCGACCCGGCCGAGCTCAAGAAGGCCGTCGAGGAAGCCAAGGCCTGACGCTCCGCGTCGGCTCGTCGCCGCCGAGCAGGCGGTCGTGGTCCGTACCCGGCCCG
>NZ_JAMXIO010000060.1:0-7073 GCF_059651515.1 Oerskovia sp. 140933 | reverse complement strand
TCGGGCAGGGAGCACCGTGCCCGACGGTGCCGCCCACCCCGGGCCTCGACGTCGCCCCCGCGCGTGGGTACCCTGATCGAATCGATACGTGAGAGCGCTCCCACGCTGTCGCGGACCGTCCATCCCGAACCACCGAAGGAACACCGTGAGCAACGTCGCCACCCGGCAGGACACCGGACCCGCACCGTCCACAGCGCAGCCCCCCGCGCCGCGCACCTTCCCGACCGACTTCCTGTGGGGGTCGGCCACCGCGGCCTACCAGATCGAGGGAGCCGCCGCCGAGGACGGCCGCGGACCCTCCATCTGGGACACCTACTCCCACACCCCCGGCCGCACCCTGAACGGCGACACCGGGGACGTCGCCGACGACCACTACCACCGGTGGGCCGAGGACGTGCAGCACATCAAGGACCTCGGGCTCGGTGCCTACCGGTTCTCGATCTCCTGGTCCCGCGTCCAGCCCGGTGGCTCGGGCGACTTCAACCCCGAGGGCATCGCCTTCTACTCGCGCCTGGTCGACGCGCTCCTCGAGGCCGGCGTCAAGCCCGTCGTGACCCTCTACCACTGGGACCTCCCGCAGGAGCTCGAGGACCGCGGCGGCTGGGCGAACCGCGAGACCGCGTACGCGTTCGCCGCCTACGCGCGCCGCATGGCCCGAGAGCTCGGCGACCGCATCGACGTGTGGACCACGCTCAACGAGCCCTGGTGCTCGGCCTACCTCGGCTACGGCTCGGGGGTCCACGCCCCCGGGCGCACCGAGCCCGTCGCGGCGCTCGCGGCCGTGCACCACCTCAACCTCGCCCACGGGCTCGCGTGCCGCGCGATCCGCGACGAGCTGGGCGAGGAGGCCAAGACCTCGGTGACCCTCAACCTGCACGTCATCCGCCCCGACGACCCCTCGTCCGCGGCGGACCTCGACGCCGTGCGGAAGATCGACGCGCTCGCCAACCGCGCGTTCCTCGGCCCGCTGCTCGACGGCGCCTACCCCGCGGACCTGCTCGCCGACACCGCGCACGTGACCGACTGGTCGTTCGTCCAGGACGGCGACCTGGAGCTCGTGCGCCAGCCGCTGTCGATCCTCGGCGTCAACTACTACTCGACCGTGCGCGTGCGGCACTTCTCCGGCGACGGCGAGCGCTCGGAGAGCGACGGTCACGGCGCGTCGAGCCACAGCCCGTGGATCGGGGTCGACGACGTCGAGTTCGTCCAGCAGCCCGGGCCGTACACCGCGATGGGCTGGAACATCGAGCCCGCGGGCATGACCGAGCTGCTGCTCTCCGTGCACCAGGCCTACCCCGACCAGCCGCTCATGGTCACCGAGAACGGCGCGGCGTTCGACGACGAGGTGACGGTCGACGCACAGGGGCACGCCCGGGTGCACGACGACCGGCGCGTCGCCTACCTCCACGACCACATCGACGCCGTCGGGGCCGCGATCGACGCCGGGGCCGACGTCCGCGGCTACTTCGCGTGGTCCCTGCTCGATAACTTCGAGTGGGGCTACGGCTACGACCGACGGTTCGGGATCATCCGGGTCGACTACGAGACCCTGGCACGGACCTGGAAGGACTCGGCCCACTGGTACCGCCGGCTCGCGACGACGTCGGTCCTGCCCGGGGTCGACGAGGTCTGACGCCTCGCGCCCCTGCGGCGCGCCACGACGGTCGGGTCGTCCCCGCGGGGGAGGCCCGACCGTCGTGCTCACCACCGGTGACGTTCGTCGCACCCGGACCGGTCCCCGCGCGACACGCCGGGGGCACACGACACGCCAGCGACTTTTGCGCCCGGGTTGTCCGGTTCGCCCGGTGGTGAGCACGGCCCGACGGCGGCTCTCACCACCCGTCCGCGCGGCACCCCCTGTCCTGCACAGCGTGTGGACGACCGTGCTCCACAGCCTGTGGAGAAGTCGCGGGGGCCGCGAGGGGACGCCGTTCGAGGCGCGCACAGGCGGTGGACGACGGTGGCGGAGAAGGCCTGTCAGTGGCTCCTGGAAGGATGGATCCGTGGTCCTAGCACACCGCGGAGAGACCCGAGGACGAGGCGAGGAGTTTCACCCGACCACGACATCTAGTGCCGAGCGGCGGCGGCGCCCACTAGGTATAGTGGTCAGCACCAGGGAGCAAACATCTCCTCGGCACATCACACGATCGTAGTTCCACCAGTGTTCTTCGAGGTCAGGGACCCCTCCAGGGAGTCGACCCGAGACCCCCAGGAAGCTCGATCCCCTACACGAGGAGACTGACCAGATGAGCATCACGGTCTACAGCAAGCCGGCTTGCGTTCAGTGCGACGCGACCTACCGCGCCCTCGACAAGAAGGGCATCGAGTACTCGGTCGTGGACATCAGCCAGGACGCCGAGGCGCTCGAGCTGGTCCGCGGCCTCGGTTACCTGCAGGCACCCGTCGTCATCGCCGGCGACGACCACTGGTCCGGCTTCCGCCCCGACCAGATCAACGCGCTCGCGGCGAAGGTCGCACCCGTCGCCTGAGCAGTCCCTCCCTCCGGTCCCCGCTGCGAGGTGTGACATGGGATCGCTCGTCTACTTCTCCAGCGTCTCGGACACCACGCACCGGTTCGTCCAGCGGCTGGGCCTCGAGGACCGGGGCTCCACGGTCCACCGCATCCCGCTGCGGCCCAAGGACGAGTTCCTGCGGGTCGACGAGCCGTACGTCCTGATGATCCCGACGTACGGCGGCGGCACCGAGGGCGGGGCGGTGCCCCGCCAGGTCATCAAGTTCTTGAACGACTCACACAACAGGTCGTTGATCCGTGGCGTCATCGCCGCGGGCAACACCAACTTCGGCGCTGCCTACTGCATCGCCGGCGACATCATCTCCTCGAAGTGCCAGGTGCCCTACCTGTACGCCTTCGAGCTTCTTGGAACAGCCGAGGACGTCGAGCGCGTCCGCGACGGATTGGGACGATTTTGGCAACGACAGTCACGGATTCCAGCGTGAGCACGGTGGCCGCGGGGGTCGAGCTCGACTACCACGCGCTCAACGCGATGCTCAACCTGTACGGCCCCGACGGCGAGATCCAGTTCGACAAGGACCGCCAGGCAGCGCGCCAGTACTTCCTGCAGCACGTGAACCAGAACACGGTCTTCTTCCACAGCCTGGAGGAAAAGCTCGAGTACCTGGTCGAGAACAAGTACTACGACCCCGCCGTCCTCGCGAAGTACGACCGCGAGTTCGTCAAGTCGCTCTTCGAGTTCGCGTACTCCAAGAAGTTCCGCTTCGACACGTTCCTCGGCGCGTTCAAGTACTACACCTCGTACACGCTCAAGACGTTCGACGGCAAGCGGTACCTCGAGCGCTTCGAGGACCGCGTCTCGATGGTCGCGCTCGGCCTCGCCGACGGCAACGAGCAGACGGCCCTCGACATCGTCGAGGAGATCGTCGCCGGACGCTTCCAGCCCGCGACCCCGACGTTCCTCAACATCGGCAAGGCGCAGCGCGGCGAGCCCGTGTCCTGCTTCCTGCTGCGCATCGAGGACAACATGGAGTCCATCGCGCGCGGCATCAACTCGGCGCTGCAGCTCTCCAAGCGCGGCGGCGGCGTCGCCCTGCTCCTGAGCAACATCCGCGAGCACGGCGCGCCCATCAAGCACATCGAGAACCAGTCCTCGGGCGTCATCCCCGTGATGAAGCTCCTCGAGGACTCCTTCTCCTACGCCAACCAGCTGGGAGCCCGCCAGGGCGCCGGTGCCGTCTACCTGCACGCGCACCACCCCGACATCATGCGCTTCCTCGACACCAAGCGTGAGAACGCCGACGAGAAGATCCGCATCAAGACGCTGTCCCTCGGCGTCGTCATCCCCGACATCACGTTCGACCTGGCGAAGAAGAACGAGGACATGTACCTCTTCTCGCCCTACGACGTCGAGCGCGTCTACGGCAAGCCCTTCGCCGACATCTCGGTCACCGAGAAGTACGACGAGATGGTCGACGACTCCCGCATCCGCAAGACCAAGATCAAGGCGCGCGAGTTCTTCCAGACCCTCGCCGAGCTCCAGTTCGAGTCCGGCTACCCGTACATCATGTTCGAGGACACGGTGAACAAGGCGAACCCGATCAAGGGCCGCATCACCCACTCGAACCTGTGCTCCGAGATCCTCCAGGTCTCGACGCCCTCGACGTACAACGAGGACCTGTCGTACGACCACGTCGGCCGCGACATCTCCTGCAACCTCGGGTCGCTGAACATCGCCAAGACGATGGACTCGCCGGACTTCGCCAAGACGATCGACACCGCGATCCGCGCCCTGACGGCCGTGTCCGACCAGACGAGCATCGAGTCCGTCCCGTCGATCAAGCGCGCCAACGAGTCGGGCCACGCGATCGGCCTCGGCCAGATGAACCTGCACGGCTACCTCGCCCGTGAGCGTGTCTTCTACGGCTCCGAAGAGGGCATCGACTTCACGAACATCTACTTCTACACCGTGGCCTACCACGCGATCGCCGCGAGCAACCGCCTCGCGATCGAGCGGGGCCGGGCGTTCGGCGGGTTCGAGGACTCCACGTACGCCTCGGGCGAGTACTTCGAGAAGTACACGGAGCAGGTCTGGGAGCCCGCGACGGCCCGCGTCAAGGAGCTGTTCGAGACCGCCGGCGTGCACATCCCCACGCAGGAGGACTGGAAGGCGCTCGCCGCGTCCGTCAAGGAGCACGGCATCTACAACCAGAACCTCCAGGCCGTCCCGCCCACCGGTTCGATCTCCTACATCAACAACTCGACGTCGTCGATCCACCCGGTCGCCTCGAAGATCGAGATCCGCAAGGAGGGCAAGATCGGGCGCGTCTACTACCCGGCGCCCTACCTGACGAACGACAACCTGGAGTACTACCAGGACGCGTACGAGATCGGCTACGAGAAGATCATCGACACGTACGCCGCGGCGACGCAGCACGTGGACCAGGGGCTCAGCCTCACGCTGTTCTTCAAGGACACCGCGACCACGCGCGACATCAACCGCGCGCAGATCTACGCGTGGCGCAAGGGCATCAAGACCCTGTACTACATCCGCCTGCGTCAGCTCGCGCTCGAGGGTACCGAGGTGGAGGGTTGCGTCTCCTGCATGCTGTGATTGCCCTCGTCGCCTGACGGCGACGTCCACGGGAGGGGCGCCGGTCGTCCGGGCCGCTCGTGCCTCGCGGCCCCGCCAGGCCCGCCCACGACCGGCGCCCCTCCCGTTCCCGCCGCCCGCAGGACCTCTCGTCTCGTCGCTGGCACCGTGCTGAGAAAGAAGAAGAACGACATGTCACCCACTGGGAAGCTCAAGCTCATCGATCGCGTCTCCGCGATCAACTGGAACCGTCTCGACGACGACAAGGACGCCGAGGTCTGGGACCGTCTCGTCGGGAACTTCTGGCTCCCCGAGAAGGTGCCGGTCTCGAACGACATCCAGAGCTGGGCGACGCTCACCGAGGAGGAGAAGACGCTGACCATGCGCGTCTTCACCGGCCTCACCCTCCTCGACACCATCCAGGGCACCGTGGGTGCCGTGTCGCTCATCCCCGACGCGATCACCCCGCACGAGGAGGCCGTGTACACCAACATCGCCTTCATGGAGTCCGTGCACGCCAAGAGCTACTCGTCGATCTTCTCGACGCTGTGCTCGACGCGCGAGATCGACGAGGCGTTCCGCTGGTCGGAGGAGAACCCCAATCTCCAGCGCAAGGCCGAGATCGTCATGGAGTACTACAAGGGCGACTCGCCGCTCAAGCGCAAGGTCGCGAGCACGCTGCTCGAGTCCTTCCTGTTCTACTCGGGCTTCTACCTGCCCATGTACTGGTCGAGCCGCGCCAAGCTCACGAACACCGCTGACCTGATCCGCCTCATCATCCGCGACGAGGCAGTGCACGGGTACTACATCGGCTACAAGTTCCAGAAGGGGCTCGAGAAGCTCAGCCCCGCCGAGCGCGACGAGATGAAGGCCTACACGTACGAGCTCCTCTTCGAGCTCTACGAGAACGAGGTCCAGTACACCGCGGACCTCTACGACGGCGTCGGCCTCACCGAGGACGTCAAGAAGTTCCTGCGCTACAACGCCAACAAGGCCCTCATGAACCTGGGCTACGAGGCGCTGTTCCCCAAGGACGAGACCGACGTCAACCCGGCGATCCTGTCCGCGCTGTCCCCGAACGCCGACGAGAACCACGACTTCTTCTCCGGCTCGGGCTCGTCCTACGTGATCGGCAAGGCCGTGAACACCGAGGACGACGACTGGGACTTCTGACCGGCAGCCCCTGACGGGCGGCTCGCCGACGACCTGACGACCGACGCCCCGCCTCTCCACGCAGGAGAGGCGGGGAGTCGGTCGTCCGTCGTGCGGCGGGGCCGCGGGGGAGCGGTCAGTCGTTCGGCCTCGACAGCGCACCCTCGACCGGCGGCTCGGCCGACCACGGGAACGTGATCCACAGGTCGGTCTCCTTCCAGGAGAAGTCCGGCTGGATGATCGTGCGCGGCTTGGTGTACAGCACCGCGGAGCGAGCCTCCGTGCCGTGCTCGGCGAGCATGCCCATGACCAGGGCGAGGGTGCGGCCCGAGTCGGCGACGTCGTCGACCACGAGGACCTTGGACCCCGGCAGCTCGGACGTGTCCATGAGCGGAGGCAGGACCCGCGGGTCCGCGAGCGTCTGGCCGATGTCCGTGTAGAACTCGACGTTGAGCGTCCCCACGCCCTTGGTGCCCAGCGCGTACGCCACGGCCCCACCGGGCAGCAGGCCGCCGCGGGCGATCGCGACCACGACGTCGGGCAGGAAGCCGCCGGCCACCACCTTCTCGGCCAGCTCTCGGGACGCGGTGCCGAACAGGTCCCACGTCATCACTTCGCGCTCTGTGCTCATGAGCAGAGCCTAGGTGGTGCACCTGTGCACCGGCCTGCGGAGGGGCCCGGCCCGGACGTGACCGTCCAGAACGCGAGAATCGAGGAGCGGCCGGGGACGAGGCGAGAGCCGCAGGCCGGCGAGACGCAGACGTCGCGGCGACCACGCTGGCGCCGGGGCGTCAGATGAGTCTGCGTGCCCCGCGGGTGCTCTCCCGGTACGCGCGAAGGGCCACCTCCCGGAAC
>NZ_JAMXIO010000059.1:0-8619 GCF_059651515.1 Oerskovia sp. 140933 | reverse complement strand
ACTCGGTCTCGACATGACGACGGGCCCGACTCCTGCAGGAGTCGGGCCCGTCGTCATGTCCGCGCCTCAGACCCAGCGCATGTCCTTCTCGATCTTCGCGATCGCCTTCACGACGCGTTCGCTGTTGCTACCGCCGCGGTGGGGAAGGGCCTGCTCCATCCGGGCCAGGTACTCGTCCTGGGGCCTGCCGCCGTCGCCGACGATCGCCTCCACGGAGGAGAGGACCGACTCGGCGTCCGTGTGCACCGGTCCGAACCCGTCGCGGGCGTAGTCGAAGTACCCCACCCGCATGGTGTGCCCACCCCCGAAGACCCGGTCCCTGTCGAACTGGTAGTAGACGCTCGGTCGCCTGATGACCGCGGCGTCGAAAGCGACCGACGTGTAGTCCGTCACGAGGACCTTCGCCCGCGCGATCATCTCCTGGACGTCGACGCTCTCGTAGCTGCCGACCGTGACCCAGTCGGGCAGGCCCCAGGCCCCGAGATAGGGCGAGAGGTTGGGGTGAGGCATGAGGACGATCTTGGATCCTGTTTCTTCGGACAGAACTCGGAGACGGTCAGAACAAAGAAGGTCACGCCATGCGAGTGCGAAGTCTGAGGCAGCGAACGACGGGTCGACGGAACGTGCGCCGGGGGCGGTAGTGTGCTCTCCAGCCAGATAGTGACGCCACGTGGGCATGACGAGAATCGTGTCCCGTTGACCTTCCAACTCCATCCCCAGCCTAAGCAGGCGATCATGACGAGGAAGCCCCGCTCGGACAACCTCACGCGACGTCAGGTCATAGGAACTACCGTCACCAACGATCGAGTCGTATTCGGCCATCGTCGTCGCCACAAAGAGACGAATCGGCTTCCCGTTGAGCCAACGCGAGAGATCGTTCTGGATCACACCGTGCTGGAGGAACACCAGACGCCATCGAAGACGACCAATTCCCTTCATCTCCGGCGGGCTATAGACAACGCCGTCTGCATGAGAGGAGACCACGAAAGTGGCGTTGAGTGCGAGGAGCTTCCATACGAAGGACCCGTACGGCACGACACGCTTGTATCCCTCGCGTCGCAGGCGCTTCCAGTCCGCTGTCCCTCGCCGGATAACGAACCACCCGTTGATCTCACGGTGCTTCGCCCGCAGGTGCTTGAACAGATGCTCGGCGCTGTCGGACGCGTTGGCCTCACGGTCCATGAGAACCCACGCGTCGGCGAAGTAGCGACGGACCAAGTTCGACTCTGCAATCCGGCGGATCCGAGCCCCCCTACGGGCGGTTCGCGCCTTCTCGCCGAAGGCCCGTCCCCACCATCCATTCGAATTGTTGGACCGCTGGGTCCCAGCTTGAGGCTTACGGAATCTCGGGACGTTGCCGAAGGCCCTGTCGACATCCGCCGCCCGAATGACGGTCGGCGCGACCTGCAGCGCTTGTCTCACAATCGGCCTTGCCGCCCCATCGAGTCGGACCTCGATCGTACCGCGCATGGGCAACCAAATGATGCGCTCCCATAGCATCAGACGCTCTGCATGCTCAATCTTGCGATATTTCGCCCTGCCCGTGGTCACAACCCGACCCGAAACGAATATCTCCTCTTTCGGACGTCGCCCCACGAAGTGATACGTCAGTCGAACCCAGCGCTCCATCGTGTCGATGGACTCAATCGTCACGGTCGGCGCCACCCAGTCATCGGCCGCCAGGCCGCGCTCAAGCACGAGGCGACGGACCAGCGGCATCGGTGTGATCGCATAGGAGCGGATTGCATCTATACTTATGTGCGCTCGAATCTTTGTCATGAGATCGAGGTACTCATCGCCGACGCCCAGCATCGCCGCGTTTCGGCCGTGGATCGCATCATCCGACGCCAACAACCACTGCATTTCATAAATTGCGAGCGTCTGGAGCCATGGGGGCACAAACCCTCGCGTGCCTATAGCTGTTTCGAGAAGGTCAAGGTATCCATGGCGGAGGACCGTGGTGAAGCGTTCCTTGCGCATGAGCGAACCGTCGATCTGCGAGGTCTTGTCTGCCCGCTTGCGATAACGGTAAAAGGCGTCGGCGATGAAAGCGATCCTCGGAGTCTCGAACTGTAACAGGTACCGGGTGATAAAGTGCGCATCCTCAGAGACGGGTTTGAGGTTCTCGTTGAAACGAAGGCCTGAATCCAACAGGTGCGACATCTTGAGAAAGGACGTCGCCGCCGAGAGATGAAAGTGGTCCGGGAAGCGAGAAATATCGACGACAGTGCTCCGACGTGCGAACCGAAAGTTCAAGGGGTGCCCATCAGAGGTCCGCCCGGTCGCTTCGAAGAAGAACCTCAGCTTGGTGGCGGCCATGTGCGCCTCAGGATGCTCCCCGAGGTACTGACGAACTGCTTGAAAATAGCCCGGTTCAAGGACGTCGTCAGGGTCTGCGAACGTCACCCACGGTGTCGTGACCCTGGCAAGACCTGAATTTCGCGCGGCAGCGGCCCCCGCATTCTCCTGATGAATCACTTCGACCAGCCCAGGAGTACGCTCGGCCCACGCGTCAAGCAGGGCGCCGCTGCGATCAGGCGATCCATCATCGACCGCAATGACACGCACCCCCGCAAGCTCCTCGCCCTGGTCCTCCAGCGAGCGAACGAAGTCGCTGAGATATTTCTCGGCTCCGTACACCGCGGTAACTACCGTCAGCCACGGACGGGACTGATCGAGGCCGATCTCGTGCGGCTCTCCAGCGGGGTCCGTCTCGACCGCGCTCCCCACTGCTTGCATCACTTCGGTCATCCCCATGTTCGAGTACTCGCGTCCCGCATCGGACGTCGAGGACATCCTAGAGGCTGCCGAAGGCCCTTCCGGCTGCCTCTCGCCCCCCGGTCCCGGGGACGGCAGGAACACGTGGGGTCGGTCGGTTGGGCGGCGACGGGGGGATGGCGACAGGGGCATCGCTCGTCGGCGTATCCAGCTCGTGGACGGCGTGCAGAACGCGCTCGCACGCCCCGTCGTCCGGGGCGGGGAACGCCGCTGCGGCCCGCTCCTGGTAGAGCGGGGAGAGCTCGAACCCGTCCTGGGCGATGTCGCGCAGAGCGGCGAGAAGAGCCTCCTCGGTCTCGACCACCGGGCCGAACCCGTCCTCCGGATAGCCGAAGTACCCCTGGCGGACCGTGTGGGTCCCCCCGAACGCCTCGGCCTGATCGAACTGGTAGTACGCCATGGGCCTGCGGATCAGCGCGGTGTCGAAGACGATGGACGAGAAGTCCGTGACGACCACGCGCGCGCTGACGAGCACCTCCTGGATGTCGTTGCCGGCGTAAGTGAGCACCTCGACGCGGTCAGGCACGTCGAGGCTGGCGAGGTAGGGCTGGATGTTGGGGTGCGGCATGAAGGCGATCCGTAGCCCGTGGTCGGACGCAAAGGCGCGCAGCTCCTCGGAGCGCAGCAGCCCCCACCAGGCGCGGGCGTAGTGCGTCTGCTCGAAGTCCTCCCGGAGCGCGCGCCGTCCGGTCGCGTCCGCCTGGCCCACCAGGAGGTACTCCCGCCACGACGGGACCAGGAGCAGACGGTCCTGGCGGACGGACCCCGACCGGTCGAGCGAGACGAGTCGGTCGTGCCGAGGCAGACCCGTCAGGACCACCTCGCGGGGCGTGTACCTGTACAACCCTCCATCCCCCGCGATCGACGCGAACTCCGCGGGCGTCGAGGTGACGAAGAGATCGAAGGTGCGCCGGTTGAGCCAGCGCGACAGGTCGGTCGCGATGACCCCGTGCTGGAGAAAGACGAACTTCCAAGACCGCCGTCCGAAGGGCCGGAGCGCCTCGGGGTTCGAGACGTACGGGCCGGCCTGCGAGGACAGGACGTGCGTCGCGTTGAGGCACACGAGCTTCCACCGGAGGGAGCCGTAGGCGAGGACCTGCGCGCCGTGGTCCGCGCGAAGACGCTTCCAGTCCGCGGTCCCCCGCTCGACGGCGAAGAACGCCCGGTGGTCCGGCCTGGTCCGGCGCAGGTGGGCGAACAGGTGTTCGGCATTGTCGTTGGCGCTCTCGACCCGGTCCAGCAGGACCCAGGCCCCGGCAAAGCGCCGACGCACGGCACCTGTCCCGGCCAGCATCAGCACGAGCTTCTCGCGCCACCACGACGGGCTCGCGAGCTTGCGTGCCTGCTGCCCGGGCGTCAGGCTCGGCGCATCCTTCCTCGGGGCGAAGGCCGCCGCGACGGCTGCGGCCGTCCACCGACGCCGCGGTTCGCGCGGTCGCGTCCGCGCCACCCGGACGGTGGCTCCGTCGAGCTCCAGCCGCACGTCCTGCCCGTGCTGCACCCACAGGATGCGCTCACTGACGAGGGTGCGGCCCGCGTAGGCGTGGGACCGCGTCTTGGCCCATCGAGGGCGCGAGGGCGCCCCGTCGACGAGGACCTCCTCGGCCGGGAGGTCGCCCGTGAACAGGTACGCGAGGCGGACGAGTCTCCGCGGTCGGTCACGAGCCTCGAGCAGGGCGGTCTCCTCGTGCCAGGCCCTTCCCCGGAGCCCGTGCTCGATCGCCGCCCGTCGCACGGGCGGGACCTGGGCCTCGTCGAGGACGTCGGTGCTCAGCCGGGCGCAGACCTGGGACAGCAACGCGTGGAACTCGGTCGAGAGGTGGTGCATCTCAGCGTTCATCTGCCCGCTCAGCGCCTCGTCGGCCCGGAAGTACCACTGCAGGTCCGACAGCACCATGTGCTGCGCCCACGGCGGGGCGTCGTCCCCCAGGACGACGAGGTGCCCGTCCCGGAGCGACTCGACGAACCGTCGCGGGTCGGCGAACGACGACCGTCCGCCCGTCAGCTCGTCGTCCCGCTCCCCGAACACGTAGGAGGCCCCTGGCACCCACGCGACGGTGGGAGCCGACGCTGCCCGCAGCGCCCCGGCCAGCAGCCGCGCGTCGGCGAATCCCGCGGCGAGGCGCGCGTCCAGGCGCGGCCCGGCGGAGCCCAGGAGGTCGGCACGGACCGCCGAGTCGCGCAGGAGGGTCGGGGCGAGCTCGGGCTGCCGGCGCAGGTCCACGAGGTGCAGAGCCTCCGAGCCGGCGTCCTCGGCCGACACCCCGCGGAGCACTGCCGCCTCCGGAAGGGCCGTCGCTCCTTCCAGGTATCGCTTCCATGCCCCGGGAAGAGGCAGGTCTCGGACGTCGGGGACGTGGACCCAGGTCTGCGTGGCCGGCCATCCGGTCGGCAGCGGGGCCGTGAGCACGGCGTTCCGCCCCTCGATCAGGTCGTCAGGCCCGTCGACGAGCTCGACGGTCGGGGCGTGCGCCGCGGCCCAGCGCGTGGCCAGAGCCCGGACCTCCGCGTCTGAGCTCACGAGGAGGACCCGTGCCCGATCCCCCAGCCCCTCGAGGTCCGGCTCGATACCGGCCAGGAACGTCGCCACGGTCGCGGGGTCGGCCCCCAGGACCACTCCGACGAGCAGGTGGGCGGGGTCGGCAGCTCTTCGCGATTCCATGTCTTCCTTCGTTGCGGTCGTGCGCTGCGCGGTAGTCTACGGCCGCGGCGACCGGCCTCCGGACAGGCCCTAGACTGCCACCCATGCCGATCACCCTCACCTCCCTGGAACCCTACGAGGACGAGGCAGGAAACCGTGTCGAGTACTCAGGCCCGGCATCGCACGGAACTGTGCAGATCGTGTTCCGCGGATCCAACAACTGCGTCGTCATCGCCCCTGACGCGATGGTCAACAAGCTCCGGCTCACCTTCGACGCCGACAACGGTACGTTCACCCTGGGCTCCCGCCCTCGCTCCGGAAGCGCGGACTTCACAGTCCGGATCGCGCAAGACTCGGCCGTCCGTATCGGCGATGGTGTGACGACCACGACGCCGTTGTTGATCTCTGCCGTCGAAGGCACGAGTGTGACCGTCGGTGACGACGTGATGTTCGCGAGTGCCAACCAGCTGCGGGGTGACGACGGTCACCCCATCTTCGACATCCGCACCGGGGTCCGAGTCAACCCGGCTCGGGACATCACTATCGGGGACCACGTCTGGATGGGACGTGAAGCCGTGGCGCTGGGCGGTGCCGACATCGGTCGCGGGTCTGTGATCGGCTTCCGTTCGCTGGTCAAGGGACGCATCCCCAACAACGTCATCGCGGCGGGCACTCCCGCCCGGGTTCTCCGACGCGACATCGCTTGGGAGCGCCCACACCTCGGCTTCGCCAAGCCGCACTACAAGCCCGACGCATCGACGATCAAGACGTCGACATACTGGGAGCTCACGGAGGACTACGGCGATGATGCTCCCCACATCACCAAAAGGCCCTGGGTCGAACGGCTGCGCTCCCAGGCGCAGAGAGCCCTTCGTCGAACCCGGCGCTGAGCGCTGTCCGTCACCCCGCCAGGCGCTGCCCCATCGCAGCACCGACCTCCGGCGCGAGCGTCGCAGCAAAGGTTGCCGACAGGTGCCCATGATCAAAGAATGTGACGACCCCTCCCAGCACCGGCGCGCAGAAGCCGTCGGGGCATAGGAGGTCGTTGACGTCGAGAACGGTGACGAGGCCGCTGGAGTCATCGGCACCCGCCTCGGACAGCGGGTCACGTTCGATCCCGTCGGCGAGGTCCATGCCGCACGCGCTCGTGTCGCCCTCGGCCGTCTCGAGGCACGTCGGGATGTCCACCGTGGCCGCAGGGGTGTCACGGATCACGAGGACCGGGGTGCCCGACGCTGCGATGCGTCCCAGCACCGTCGCGTACGAGGCGCGAGCGACGTCGCCCTTCTGGTCGGCGGGCACCCCGACCAGCTCGGCGTACGTCCGGTCGGACATCACGACCAGGTCGAACGTGCCGTCGGACACCTCGTCGACCGCCCACTGGTTCGTCTCGAGGCACCCGTCGGTCGCCCGCTGGTCGTCGAAGACGACCGGTACGTCGACCGTGTAGCAGATCGATTGCAGGTAGGTCGTGAGCTGCCAACCCTTCTCCTCGACGGCAGGGAGCATCGCCGGGACCCAGTGCCCGGCGTGCGAGTTCCCCAGAATCGCAACACGAGCCGTCGGTGTCGAACTCCCGTAGGTGCACGTCGTACGGGTCTCGAAGGGCGGGCTGTTCCAGCACCCGTCGGCGTAGACGATCGGCTTGTCGGTCTTGGCAAACGTGGGCGAGGTGACCAGCTCCTCCCCCTCGAGCTCGCACGTCCTGTCTCGTGCGGCACCTGCGCCCAGGCACTGCTGGGCGCGCTCCGCCGCAGCCTCCGCCGCCGCGGCCGCCGACCGTGCGTCGGCCACGGTCTTGACGTGGAGCGCTACCGCGGCGCCTCCGACCACCAGGGCCGACACCACGAGCAGCGCGAAGGTCCTGCGCAGGCGCCCCTTGATCCAGGGGTCGTCGCGCAGCGGGTCCTCGACCCACCGCTTCGACAGCTCTGCCAGCAGCAGGGCCACCAGCACGAGGACCACCTTCTCCGACCAGGTCGACGGGTGCCCCAGCACGAACGGCGCGACGACGATCAGCGGCCAGTGCCACAGGTAGAGCGAGTAGGAGACCCCACCGAGCCACTGCACCCAGCGGTGGGCGAGGCCACGCCCAGGGCCGTGCCGGAGGTCGTCGGGAGCCGCGGCGATGACCATCGCGGTACCGAGGGTCGGGAGGGCTGCGGCAGCACCGGGGAAGGGCGTCGAGGCGGAGAAGGACCAGACGGCCACGGCGATCATCCCCAGCCCCGACCACGCCAGGACCACCCGAGCCGTGGGGTGGAGCCGTAGCGGCCGCCAGGCGACGAACGCGGCGAGCACCGCTCCGATGCCGAGCTCCCAGAAGCGCGTCGTGGAGACGAAGTACGCGGCGGGCGGGTTCGTGCCCGTCAGGTGGACCGACCAGGCGAACGACGCCAGCACCACGGTCCCGACGACCGCCAGCGGGAACCACCGGAGGCTGGACCGGCGCCTGGCGACGAACCAGGCGCCGGCCCCCAGCAGGATCGGCCACAGGATGTAGAACTGCTCCTCCACGGACAGGGACCAGTAGTGCTGCACCGGTGAGGCCATCTCCCCCGCGGCGAGATAGTCCGTCGACGACCACGCGAGCACCCAGTTCTCCAGGTAGAACGTGGAGGCGAGGACCTCGCGCGCGACCGTCGTGTGCACGGTCGCGGGAAGCCAGACGACCGTGGCGACGAGAGACGCGAGCAGGACGACGCTCGCTGCCGGGATCAGCCGACGCACCCGGCGCGCCCAGAACCCCAGGAGGTCCTTGACGGACCGCACAGGGCGACGCAGCAGGTGCGAGGTGATGAGGAAGCCCGAGATCACGAAGAAGACGTCGACGCCGACGAACCCACCGGTCAACCGGTGAGGCCAGAGGTGGTAGAGCAGGACGGCCGCGACGGCGATCGCCCGCAAGCCCTGGATGTCTGCGCGTTGGGTGCCGGCGGTCGAGACCGTCTGCGACGGCGGCTCGTCGACTCGCCGCAGGCTCGTCACGTCGGTGCTCATGGAACTTCACTCTCTGGTTGGCCCGTCGGACACGGGACACGTCCGAGTCTGCGATGGTGCACCTCAAGTCGGGACGACTCGAAGGCGTGGACGGTCATTGACCGCCTAGATGTACTGACCAGGACCGTTGTTGACGTGAAGAGAGACCTCCGTGTCGAGTGGGAGCTGTCTAGGAACCCGGCTCTGACCAACGGAGGTCT
>NZ_JAMXIO010000058.1:0-9497 GCF_059651515.1 Oerskovia sp. 140933 | reverse complement strand
AACTCTTTGGGATGGGGTCTTGGCACAGTGCACATCCTTCCAGCAGTGCCCTCCGGCACCACAAGTCAGGTGTCACCTATCCGTGCAGCAGACCCGGCTGTGGTGTGGGGGGCGTGGGGTGAGGGTGAGTCGCTGCGGCGGATTGCTGATCGGGCCGGTCTTCAGGAGCAGCAGGTGCGCCGGTATTTGCTGCGCCATGGCGGGGTCCGGCCTTCGCTGCCGAGGCGTTCGCTGCGACACCTGAGTCCTGGTGAGCGGGAGGAGATCTCGCGCGGGATCGCGAGCGGGCTGTCTGGACGGGCGATCGCCGCAGAGATTGGCCGGCCAGCCTCGACGGTGTCGCGGGAGATCGCGCGCAACGGCGGCCGCGCCGCCTATCGGGCAACCACGGCAGACGAGCGTGCCCAGAGTGAGGCGCGGCGCCCGCGGGTGCCGCGCCTGGCGGGTGACGAGCGGTTGCGGACCGTGGTGCTGGGGCGGCTTGAGCTGGACTGGTCTCCGCAGCAGATTGCGGCGTGGTTGCGCCGTGAGCATCCTGACGAGCCGGGCATGTGGGTCTCGCACGAGACGATCTACCGCGCGGTGTACCTGCCGAGGTCGCGGTCGATTCCGAAGGCGACCTACCAGCGGCTGCGAACGGATCGTTCGATGCGACGGCCCCGGATGGTCCAGCGGTCTCACGGGCGAGGGCAGCTGCGCGACATGGTGTCCATCCACCACCGCCCGGCAACCGTCGCCGACCGGCTCGAGCCCGGCCACTGGGAAGGTGACCTCGTCATGGGCAAGCGCCCCTCAGCGGTGGCCACGCTCGTGGAGCGCTCGACCCGCTACCTGAAGATCGTCCCGCTGCCCGACGGGATCAAGGCCAAGGACGTCAGCACCGCGGTCGCCCGCGCGCTGTTCAACGTGCCGCCCGGGATGTGCAAGTCCCTGACGTGGGATCGTGGCCGTGAGATGGCTGATCACGCCTTCCTCAGCGCCCTGATCGACGCACCGGTCTACTTCTGCGACCCCCGCAGCCCGTGGCAGCGCGGCACCAACGAGAACACCAACCGTCTCCTGCGCCAGTACCTACCCCGACGGTCCAACCTCACCGCTACCGACGACGTCGAGCTCGAGCGGATCCAACGACTCCTCAACGAGCGCCCGCGGCGAGTGCTCAACTGGGCAACGCCAGCGGACACGTTTCGGCAGGCTGCTGCAGATTCTCGACTTCCACGTCAGCTCGCAGCAGAGTGGGCTACTTCGGCGCCTGTGCGAGCACGAACCCTTGATCGTGCTTCTCAGTAGGGCGCGGTGCGCGGTCCAGCACGGTATCCACGTCGAGCCCGGCAGCGCGCGCCGCCGCGGCGACATCCGTCGTGAGGTGCAAGAACGAGGTGAGCTCTACTGGCTGCCCATAGGCGCTCGTGATCGTCCGTTCCCCTGTGCCCGCATGGAAGCCGAACAGGAGGGTTCCACCGGGTCGGAGCACCCGAGCCATCTCCGCGACGGCCGCTGCCAGCGCGTCAGAGGGGACGTGAATGATCGAGTACCACGCCAGTACTCCGTCGAAGACGTCCTGGTCGAACGGGAGCGCTGCAAGATCGGCTGCCACCAGCGCCGTCGGGACGGTGGGTCGTGCTGCCTCCGCGAGCATCCCCGATGAGAGGTCGATGCCGACCAGGCGCAAGGACGACTCTCGCTCGTGAAGGTGCCCCAGCATCCGACCTGTGCCACACCCCGCATCCAGCACCCGTGCCCCTGCTGGCAGCTGATCAACGAACTGCTCAATCATCGCCAGGTCCATGCCCGCTTCGAAGGACGCGTCGGGGAGCAGCGCTGCGTAGTCCGCAGCGACGGCGTCGTACCCGGCTCGCGCCCGGGCCAGTCGTTCGTTCATAGGAGGCAGGGTAGGCCAGCGCCCGTTAGCCGATCCCTCACCGGGCACCCCGGCGCTCCAACCCGACCCACGTGGCTCCGCCAGTTGGCGGTGCCCGGTAGACCCGCCCGCAAATGTGCCCGGTGAAGGGGGTTCAACTGCGACACTTGCGCCATGACGGGGATGAAGATCGGATACGCACGGGTCTCGACTCAAGGTCAGGACCTGACCGCACAACGCGAAGGGCTCGAGCGACTGGGCGTCGAGGCCGAGCGGATCTACGTCGACCACGGCCTGACCGGCACCAACCGCGACCGCCCAGGGCTACGCGAAGCCCTCGCCGCGTGCCGGGCCGGGGACATGCTCGTGGTCACCAAGCTCGACCGCCTCGCCAGGTCCCTGCCCGACGCCAGGGACATCGCCGACGAGCTCACCCGCCGCCGGATCGTTCTCTCCTTGGGCGGTAGCGCCTACGACCCGACCGACCCCGTCGGCAAGCTCCTGTTCAACGTCCTGGGAATGGTTGCCGAGTTCGAGGCTGACCTCATCCGCGCGCGTACCCGCGAAGGTATGGCCATAGCCAAGGCCAAGGGCCGGTTGCGTGGGAAGAAGCCGAAGCTCACGCCCGCCCAGCAACGCCACCTCCTGGCCGTCCACGCCGCTGGCGAGCACACCAGCGGTGAGCTTGCTGAGCTCTTCGGCGTCTCACGCGCAACCGTCTATCGCACCATCCAGCGCGCTGTCGCCCCGTCGCTCACTGTGCCGATGGCCTGAGACCGTCAGTAGCAGCCCCTACGAGGCGGCAGGCAATTGTCTCGACCACCGGGCCCGATGCGGGCACCCTGACCGCATGACCTCACACTTCCTGCGGGCTGCTGGCTTCGACGAGTCCTTGATGGTTGAACACGGCCGGGCACGTCCTGTTGCGTCGATCCGGCTGTACCTCGATGTTGACGAACCGAGCTGGGTACGGTGCCGGGCGCTCTCGTTCCTCGGCTCGCAGTACTACGACGACGTCAAACCCCAGCGGACGCGCTTCGAGCGTCCCGCACTGTGCCTCGTCGCGGTACTCGATCAAGAAGTCGTCGGAATCCTCGACGTTGAGATCGATGGCGCTTCGGCGACGATCGACACCATCGCGACGCACCCCGACCACGGCCAGCTAGGCATCGCCAGTGCACTGCTCACGAGCGCTCTCCCAATGCTCAACGACCGGGGAGTCACGAGCCTCGATGCCTGGACCCGCGAAGACGTCGCGGCGAACGCCTGGTACCAGCGCCACGGATTCGCCGAGGAGTTCCGGTACCTGCACGTCTACAAGGACTGGGATGGAGCCGCCGAAGGATTCACATCGCCGCCAGGTCTGAGTTCCCCCGTCCGGGCCTTCGCCCATGCCGAGATCGAGCACGAATCGGATCTCCGCGCACGCTTCCGCAGGGTCTACGTCTGCCGACAGTACAAGCGGAGAATCTAGCGCCAACTCGAGCGAACATCTGCTACCGAACTCACCCCCCACCGGTAACGTCAGCAGCAGGTGGTGCGTTGGTGGGTTGAGACCGCCTTCGTTTACGGGACGACAGGCCGTCCCATATGACGCACCGTCACCGGACAACCCTTCTCGGGCGGTCTTGCGAACATTCGGGCGTGGGTTTCCGCCGATGACCTGCACCGCCTCCGCAGCGGGTTCCTCCTACGGGACGGACAACTGGACCGACCGCAACCGCTGCGAGGGCGGACCACTGAGCGTTAGGGGGTCCCGTCCGGCTCCGATGCCCTCTCCAGGCTTCGGACCGCTGCCAGGCGGTGGAGCTCAGACCGTCGGATGAGGAGTGCGGCAACGGGCGCCCGCGATCGCGCTGGCGGCGTGATGATTGGTCGTCATTCGCGCCCTTTGGTTCCTTCGCGCACCATCCGACGATGTTCGCCGCGGCCGGCGGCGTGCCCGCGTTGCGGGCGGAGTCGTTCAGTCGCGAGCGATGCGAAGGGCGACCCAGAGCGCGCACCTTCGGCAGATGTAGGCCGGTTCGCTCCCGAGTGCGTGGAGCGACCTTCGTGGCCGCTGGCGGCCGCAGCACGAGCATCGTTGCTGGGTGTCATCGGCCATGTCGCGATGGTGCCACGGGCCGGTGACCTTCGCGGGTCACAGGTAGCGGCAGACGTCCTCGGGGGAGCATGTGGCCGGGTCGCCGGTGGTGGCGTGCTCGCGCAGGATGGCGATCGTGGTGCGTAGCTGCGCGAGCTCGGCGAGCTGCCGGTCGATGACCGCGAGGCGGGTGTCGAGCAGGTCGGTGACGTGCTGGCAGGGGGCCTGGCCCCGGTCTCGGATGGCCAGCACCTGGCCGATCTGGGCCAGGGTCAGCCCGGCGGCTTGGCCCCGGCGGATGAAGTGCAGCCGGTCGAGCACCTCGGGGCCGTAGTCCCGGTACCCCGCCGGGCTGCGGTCGGGGTCGGGGAGGAGTCCGACGTCCTCGTAGTACCGCAGGGTCTTAGCTGTCGTGCCCGACGCCTGAGCCACCTCACCGATCCGCATGCCACTCATTCTGCCTTGACCTTCCAGTGCACTGGAAGGTCGATCCTGGTCCTGAGGCGCGGCAACAAGGGAGGACTTATGACGGCAACGGACAAGAGCAGGTCGTATGACCTGGCAGTGATCGGGTCCGGTGGGGCGGCGTTCGCGGCCGCGATCCGCGCCACCACCCTGGGCAAGCGGGTGGTGATGATCGAGCGCGGCACCATCGGCGGTACCTGCGTGAACACCGGGTGTGTGCCCTCCAAAGCCCTGCTCGCGGCCGCCGAGGCCCGCCACGTCACACTCGACGCCGCCCGGTTCCCCGGTCTGCCACTCCCCGACGCCCCACCGGTCGACATGCCCGCCATGGTCGCCGGCAAGGACAAGCTCGTCGGATCGCTGCGCAGCGAGAAGTACGCGGCCCTGGCCGCCGAGTACGGGTGGGCCCTCCACCCCGGCGAGGCCACCTTCGTCGGCACACCGACTGAGCCGGCACTCCGCGTGACCGGCCCGGACGGCACGGCGGAAACCGTCCGGGCCGCGCACCACCTCATCGCTACCGGCTCCACGCCCTGGGCGCCGCCGGTCCCCGGCCTGCAGGAGGCCGGTTATCTGACCTCGACGACCGCGATGGAGCTGGACCACGTCCCGGAGTCGCTGCTGGTCATCGGCGGCGGCTACGTCGCCATGGAGCAGGCCCAGCTCTTCTCCCGCCTCGGTGCCCAGGTCACCATGCTCGTCCGCTCACGGCTGGCCTCCCACGAGGAACCCGAGGCCGCCACCGCCCTGGAAGAAATCCTCGCCGACGAAGGTATCGAGATCATCCGCGGCGCGGTGCCCACCGCGGTGCGCCGCGACCCGGCCACCGGCGAGGTCACGGTCACCGCCACCACCGCCGACGGCTCACACGAGCTCCGCGCGGCCGAGCTCCTCGTTGCCACCGGCCGCCGCCCGGTCACCGGCACGCTCGGCCTCGACACCATCGGCGTGCGCGCCGGCAAGCGCGGCGAGGTCATCATCGACAGCCACCTGCGCACCACGAACCCGCGGATCTGGGCCGCGGGTGACGTCACCGCCCACCCGCAGTTCGTGTACGTCGCCGCGGCCCACGGCGCCCTGGTCGCCGACAACGCCCTCACCGGAGCCGGCCGGGAGGTCGACTACCGCCACCTGCCCCGGGTCGTGTTCACCAGCCCCGCCCTGGCCTCCGTCGGAATGACCGACCAGCAGGCCCGCACTGCCGGGATCCGCTGCGACAGCCGCGTCCTGCCCCTGGCGCACGTCCCGCGCGCCATCGTCAACCGTGACACCCGCGGGCTCATCAAGATCGTCACCGACGCCGACACCGGCCGCATCATCGGCATCACCGCCCTCGCCCAGGACGCCGGTGACCTCGCCGCCGCCGGCGTCTACATCCTCGAGGCCGGCATGACCACCGACCAGGTCGCCAACCTCTGGAGCCCCTACCTGACCATGGCCGAAGGCCTCAAACTCACCGCCCAAACCTTCACCACCGACATCACCAAACTCTCCTGCTGCGCAGCATGAACCCGCACAGGGATCCCTATACCGGAGCGTCGAGCCTGGCGACCTCTCTCGTTCGCTTTGGCTCCGTCAGAGACCGAACGCTCCTCCGCTGACGAGGATGACGATGCCGAGGCCGATCAGGACGATGGGGAACAGGATGTGTTCCCAGCGCTCGAGGACTTCAGCGATCGGCGGCCGGGTGGCAACGAACTTGGCGACTACGACCAGGACCGCGACGAGCGCGAGGAAGACGAGGCAGTAGGCGACCACTGCGATGGGTTCCACGCTGAGGAAGACGGGGACATAGACGCCGATGTTGTCTCCGCCGTTGGCGAAGGTGACTCCTGCGACGGTCCACGCGCTGACCTTCGTGCCCGTGACCTTGGCGTCATCGTCGTCCTCGTCTCCGCGCCAGGCTTGCCATGCAGCCCAGAGACCGAGGGCCAGGGGGATGAGCCCGAAGTACGGGATAGCTGCTGAGGGCAGGAATGCTCCGGCTCCGATAGTCACCAGCACAGCGGCACCGAGGATGCAGGCGAACCCCACGTACTGGCCGACCAAGATGCGGGTGGTCGTCCCGCGTTGGCCCGCGCCGCGGGCGAAGAACAAGGAGAGCACGATGATGTCGTCGATGTTGGTCGCGATGAACAGGCCGATTGCCTGCAGGACCGCAGCCAGGATCACGCGCCCGCCTCTGCTGCGTCGCATCCGTGCACCGAGCAGGCAGGATCGATGCACGGGGCGTTCTCGTCAACCGCGAGGGTGACGTCAACCAGGGCGGTCAGCGCCTGCGTCAGGTGGGGATCGGCGATCTCGTAGCGCGTCTTGCGGCCCTCGGGTTCGGCAGCAACGATGCCGCAGTCGCGCAGGCACGCCAGATGATTGGACACGTTGGAGCGTGTGAGGTCCAGATCGCGGGCCAGCTCTGCCGGGTAGGCCGGCCGGTCGAGCAGCGTCAGGATGATCCGGGACCTGGTCGGGTCGGCCAGCGCGCGGCCCAACCGGTTCATCACGTCCAGGCGAGAAGCAATGGTCAGCATGCGCTGAACTATACAGCGAGGACTGAAGTGGTTTTACGCAGCCCGGAGTCGCTAAGCGTGCGAACGAGGCTGTGTCAGTTGGGGATCGACCCACGGGACGATTCGCCCGATCATCAGGGAACTCACGAAGCGGCGACAGAACCCCGCCACATAACGGCCAAGGCCACATGTCGCGGCCGCGGCTGTGGTGCCTGACAAACGGTCGTTTTACGACACCATGTGTCGAACATCCGATACTTGAATCGAGGGCATGGCGGTTTTCGGCCCTGGGTAAGGGTTGACAGGAAAGCGACCGGCTGCTGTAGTTGTTGTCAGGCGGGTAAGGGTTGCCCGGAGAGGGAGAAGGATGCTGCACATCACTTTGGGCGACTGGCGCGAGGTCGATCCTGCGACGGACGAGCTCGGGCGGAGCTACATCGGGTACAGGGACGGCATGGCCGTCGAGGACATGTGGGAGTCGAACCGGGGGTGCTGGGTCGTGGGCGAGCGCGCTGACTCGGAGCGGTTCGTCGTGTTCAGTCACCAGGGCGTGGTGCGCATGGTGGCCGAGATCGAGTCGATCGAGCTGACCACGAGCAAGCGCAGGGTGATCGTTGGACGCCCGCTCGGCGCCGGTGACCGGGCGTACGACGTGTTCATCGACGGCCCCGCGCCGGTGCAGGGCAACCGCAACCCGATCACCTACTTCGACGACCCCCGCTTCGACCGGCGCGAGTGCGCCTGCGGGTGCGGCGCGCAGATCACCCGCGGCGACTGGATCCCAGGCCACGACCAGAAGGCCCTTCACAAGCGCGTCGCGAGCATCGGCACGGTCAAGGAGTTCATCGACTGGTTCGACCGGACGGCCGCTGCGCAGGCTGGGTGACTTCCACCGACCAGCATCACGCGAGGCCTCGGGCCCCACCGGCCCGAGGCCTTCGCGTGGTCCAGAGCGGGGCGGAAGTTGATCGACGACAGATCTAGACAGCTCCCACTCGACACGGAGGTCTCTCACTACGTCAACAACGATCCGGGTCAGTACAGCTAGGCTCGGGCCGCGAACTGGCGCGAAGAAGGGTCTACTGATGGCAACGCTCAAGGAGCAGGTTGACGAGGCCGTAGCGGCGGTCTCCAAGACCTGGACGAAGACCACGTGGTCAACGGTGGACACGGCAGTGCCTGATCCCGACAACATGGGGTACAGCGACGCGAAGGTAGTCCGAGCGACCTACCTGTACTCGGACCTCATCGATTCCTCGGGGCTCGTGAGAGCCGCTGACAGTCACGACGAGGTCGCATCGGTGATGTCGGCCTTCCTTAAGGTCGCGGTGCGCATCATTCGTGCGGAGAACGGCCACATCCGCAGCTTTGACGGCGACCGAGTCATGGGCGTCTTCACGGGCGCCAACCGACAGACCCGCTCTGTGCGGGCCGCGATGAAGATCGACTACGCGGTGGGCAAGCTGCTCGACCCGAAGATCCAGAGTGCGTTCAAGTCGCTTCGGGACGCAGACTGGCACATCCGAGCGATGACGGGCATCGCCACGAGCGAGGCCCTGCTGGTGCGAGCCGGTATCCGCAACAACAGCGACCTGCTCTCGGTGGGCGTCGGCCCGAACCTGGCTGCGAAGTTGAGCGATCTGCGCGACACCGGCGCTGGGCACAACATCGCGATCGGCAAGGGGACCTATAGCGAGCTGGCCGAGAGTGTCATCCTGTCCAAGGGGCAGAACATGTGGACCGGACCGTACACGCTCAGCATGGGCGGCACCTCGTACGGCTACTACACGACGCGCTTCTACTGGACGTCGCTCTGATGTTCGGACGCAAGGAGCGCACGCAGCCGCCGGCGAGCAACGACGACCTCTGGCGCATCCACGACGCTCAGATGGACTGGACCGGAAGGGTCGACGCCAAGGCAGCGTTCGCGCTCACGTTCCAGACCGCGTTGCTGGCCGGAGCAGTCACCCTGCTCAGCGAGATGGACACGTGGCCGGAGTACGTGTTCATCGGCCTGAGCGTCGCCCTGGTCGCGACCGGAGCGGTCTTCGCAGCCATCGTCGTTGCCCCCCGTCTGCGATCCAAGAACCTCCAGCGCGAAGCAGCGAGCAACTACATCTACTTCGGCCACGCCCGCTCCTGGACGCCGCAGCGCCTTGTGGCCGACCTTCGCAAGGGAGACCTCGCGGAGCAGCTCGCGTGCCAGGTGATCGTGATGGCGGAGATCGCGTGGATCAAGCACCGTCGCGTGGCGCTGTCGATCTGGTTCGGTGTGGCGGGGGGAGTCTTCCTGCTCGCGGCCGGTGCGATGTCACGCCTGGCGTGAAGCCGCGCACCAGCCACCAGCGCTGACTCTGCTGCAAGAACAGAACCCCGTAGCCATGTGGCTACGGGGTTCTGTATCGAGGCCTCAGCCTGGATCCGCCGAGCCGGTTTCTGGAGCGGATTGAGCGGTGCTCGTGGATGGCCTGACTGTCGGTGCTGACGGGGGGCGCGCGGTACCTGCCGGTCTGCCCGGCTTTTCCACTTTCGGTCCCTTCTCGTCGGGACAGGGCTTGCTGGTCAGGTGGCGGCTGTCAGT
>NZ_JAMXIO010000057.1:0-11364 GCF_059651515.1 Oerskovia sp. 140933 | reverse complement strand
TGTGCCCGGTGAAGGGGGTTCAACTGCGACACTTGCGCCATGACGGGGATGAAGATCGGATACGCACGGGTCTCGACTCAAGGTCAGGACCTGACTGCGCAACGCGAAGGGCTCGAGCGACTGGGCGTCGAGGCCGAGCGGATCTACGTCGACCACGGCCTGACCGGCACCAACCGCGACCGGCCAGGGCTGCGCGAAGCTCTAGCCGCGTGCCGGGCCGGGGACACGCTCGTGGTCACCAAGCTCGACCGCCTCGCCAGGTCCCTGCCCGACGCCAGGGATATCGCCGACGAGCTCACCCGCCGCCGCATCGTCCTCTCCCTGGGCGGCAACGCCTACGACCCCACCGATCCGGTCGGCAAGCTGCTTTTCAACGTCCTGGGCATGGTCGCCGAGTTCGAAGCCGACCTCATCCGCATGCGCACTCGTGAAGGCATGGCCGTGGCCAAGGCCAAGGGGCGCCTGCGCGGGAAGAAGCCCAAACTCACCCCCGCCCAACAACGCCACCTGCTGACCCTCCACACCGCCGGCGAACACACCAGCGGCGAGCTTGCCGAACTCTTCGGCGTCTCACGCGCCACCGTCTATCGCACGGTCGAGCGAGCACGCATGGTCAGGCGCACCTAGTCAGTGGTCGTTTCAGCCTTGTCGGAAGGTGCGGCGGATCAGGAGCGCGGCCGTTCCGGCTAGGGCGAGGAGGCCCGCGAGGAGGGCGAGCGGTGCGGCGCCGGTCCCGGTCGCGGCGAGTGGACCACCGGCGGTGGCGACGGTCGTGGTCGCGCTCGGCGAGGGTCCGGGCACGGGCTGGGCAGTGAGCGTGGGCGTGGGCGTGGGGGTCGGGGTGGGTGGCACGGGGTCCCAGGTGAGGCAGACGGTCTGGTGCTCGACGGTCGAGCAGATCCGGGTGGGCCGGACCTGGCCGCTGAGCCAGTTGGTGTGCATGAGAAGGCACGTTCGTCGTGACCAGGCTCCAAGAACCCGGACCCTCCTGGCCTTCAGCGCTGATCGTCGGCGCCGTCGCCGTGGTCGCTCTCCTCGTCACAGGTGAGCCGGAACAGGCGATCATCGTCACTGCACCGGTACTGATCGTCCTCGGTACAGCCCTGACCAACACCAAAGAGCACGTCGGCCCCGATGCAACAAGACTGCGTCGGGGCCGATGCTCCTCAAGGATCAGGCGGCGGCACCACCCGGGGAGAGCAGGTAGCGCAGTCCAGCCATCTCAGCGTCAAGGCCGGGGTCGAGGCGCTCGAGCCGCTTCCGCTCGCTGGTGTGAATCGTGGCTCGAGGCAGGTCCACCAGCACCGCGATCGCGTCAGGGTAGGCCCGCTCGATCACTCGCAACGTCCCCCTGAGAGCGAAGTCCTCGAGCGGGGTCTTGTTGCAGTACATCAGGGCCACCTCGACCCGGCCGTCCGCCCTCTGCTCCGCGAACTGCGGGCGGACCCGCGCTTCCATCGCGCCGATCTGGACGGCAGCCGGCGCGACCGGCACCGGTGTGGTCTCGGCCCATCGAGGGACAGCGACTTCGATCCAGGCCTTGGCGATCGTCCCGAACGCGGTTCGACGATCCTCTTGGGCGCTGGCTGCGGCCGCGGTGAACGCTGCCCCGTCCCGGGTCGTCTGGCGGTCCTTCGTGGCTGAATGCTTGATGGGCATCCAGTAGTCGAAAGGATCAGCGGGCTTGAGCATCGAACGGATCAGGGCCCCACGTCTGTGCGGCGGGGTGTTCAGGTAGTTGGTGATCCCGGTGAGGGTCAGGGAGTCGGGCTTGGCCATGCTGCCTCCGGCGTCGGAGCGACGCGCCATGTTGCAGAATTCACAGGTGCCTAATGCGCGGACCCCGGCGAACCTGTGTGAAGATGAGGCCAAGTTCAGCAGAACGATGACCACTCACAAGACGCATCAGTCAGGTGGTCGGCAGGGTCCCGGCGGCTACCGGGACCCGTTTTTGCCGTTCGGGCCCTGTTGTCCCGAGCCCTGACGACTCGAGCATAGATCGAGCCACCGACACCCCGGCGTGTCCCATTCCGATACTGCTAGCTGCGACCCTCGGCAACCGCCCCAAGAGCCGACGGTGGGGCGAGCGAGACACCGATTCCACCAACAGGAGTACCAAGATGTTCACGCTTCGGCGTGATGTCCTACTAGAACGGGTCTCCGCCCTCGTCCCAGCGGAATGACGGCCAAGGCGGCGCATCCGAGGACCCCGGTGCCTGGGGTTGAGGTGTCACGGGCCGGGTAACAGCCTCGCTGCGGAGCACTTGGCGACTCATCTCGGGTTCAGGATCTGGCTCTCTCTGCACGGGTGCATAGATGTCGAGCAGGTCGTACGTGTAGCGCAGACGGCCACGGCGTGACGGATCGCCGAAGTCATCGGTACGCCGGCGGCGCGCGTCGAGGACACCGAGGTCGACAAGATTGCGTAGCCCGTTCTTGCGCGTTGATTCGCCTAGGCCGTACTCCGTCTGGAAGTAGGTGCGCGCGATGGCAAGGTCGGTGAGCTGTCCTGCCCGCCCTGCCGTACGGATGACAACCAGGTACATCGCAAGCCCTGCCCCGGTCAGGCCGGCGTCGGCGAACAGGAATCGCCAGGCGGCCTCAGGGATCCGTCGGTAGGTTTCACCCGGGGTTCCGTCAGGGATGGTGTACGGCGCGCCTGACCCATCCTCGCGAAGAAGCTTGACCGAGGGCGGCTCCCCCGCCACTGGTGCGGGGTCGACCGCGACGAGGCCACGCGCCTCAAGCTCACGCCATGTGCTACGGACGACCCGGCTTCCCGCGTGGTCAGGGTCGGGTAGACCAAGTAGAGCTGCCCAGAAACTCGCCGGCCGATCGCTGCTGTGATCGGAACCGCTGGCAATCCAGATCAGGCTGAGATAGAGCGCAAGTCGTGTCTTGCCTCCCCGGCCCCCTCCTGCTGCACCGTTGCGCGAACTGAGCAAGCGAGCCATCGGGTAGTGGCTCACACCATCGCTCAGTTCGTGACGGAAGAACGCGTCACGGACGGGTGCACCAAGCCCACGTCGCCGGGCCATGCCCTTGACCACAGCGTCGAACATCTCGCGCTGTAGGGCTGCCGTATTTTTCGATGCCATGGCTATTGGACCTGCCTAATCGTTCCGACGTTGTTCACGATCTTGTTGCGCAATTTTTAAGGGTCCGGGTAGGCTGGAGATACAGTGGAGTACTATTACGGGTTACGCTAGCGTACAGTATCGAGCGGCGAAGTGCCATAGATCAGAGGACAGGGGGCGATTCGCCTGCTACGGTAGAACCGTCCTGATAGTCCCCATGGAGACGCTGCGGGGGACTACTGCGAGGTCGGTTGGCCCTCGGGTCGCGGATGCGGTGGCGGAGGCCCTCTTTCGGCAACGCTGCCGGGTCCGTCTCGAAACGGCTCCCTCTGCGGACAGGATGCAGATGGCCTGACCCCCGGGGGTCAGGCCATCACTGCGTCCGGCCGAGCCGCTTCGGGCGGTCCCGGGACTTGGCGGCTGAGCTCGGGTAGCACCCGCGTTCCCCCGCCCCAACGACGCTCAGCCCTTCGGGCAGAGTCGTGCGCGGCAAGTTCGCCTGCTACTCGCGTTCGGTCTGCGGTCCCCGAACGACACCTCGCGGCCGGGGCGGTCGGGTGCTGGTGCCGAAGCTCGTGGCGCTGCGGGTGCGCGCGGTGATGAGGCTGTGGTCGACGAGTTCTCCCCCGCGTTGGAAGCGTCCCTTGTCGGTCTCCACGCGCATGGGCGTGTTCTCGCCCTCGGTCCAGAAGCGGCGGTAGCGGACTACGGCCGGGCATGAGGCGGCGAGGGCGGCCGCGGACTCCTGGGAGCGGGAGCGCCCGTCGGGGCCGTTGAAGACGTCGCGGGCGTAGATGCTCGGGACCCAGCGGCCGCCGAGCCCGTCGCCGGTCACGACGGCGCGCTCGTAGGACTGGCGCCAGCGCTGGGCGATGCGGACTTGGGAGAGCTCGTAGGGCACTTCGACGTCGACGACCTCGACCTCGTACCCCGCGGCCGCCAACTTCTCGCCGAGCTCCTTCCTCAAGCCCGACGGCGTGCGCGCGCGCGAGGAAGCCGGCGAGCCGTTCTTCCCCCTCGAGCTCGCGGCCCTCGTGCACGAGGAATCCTCGCACCTGGCCCGTGTGCTGCGCGGCGAGGCCCTGCGTGAGGGGACGAACGTCGTGATCGACTCCGTGCCTCGCGCAGCAGCTTCTCCCTGAACCAGTCCGCGTCCACGACCAGCCAGGCGTCCTGTCAGGCTACGTAGGGCGCACTCAACTCATGAGGGGGCCGATCAAGGCAAAGATCTCTCTACCCGCATCGGAACCTGCGGCCACCCCAACAGCAAGGATCACCTTCTGCGCCAGCTCGCGGATGAACCCGACGCGAGGTTCTGGCGTCTTCGTCTCGGCAATCGCTTCGTTGAGCGCGTCGCGTACTGAGTCGGCGATCTGAATGGGAAGGTCGTCGACGCGTTCGAGGGCGCGTAGAAGAACATCGCGCACGTCACTGGGGTCAGCGTCGAGGGTGACCGTGTTGTGCTGGGTGCTGTGGTCGCCAAACTGAACGCCAGCGATCGTCCCACCGTGTTGGTTGAGCGTTCGCGAGTGATCGGAGTGGTCGTTGTTGACGACCGTCGTCGGCACGCTGGCGGGTCGGACCACAATAGGGCGTTCGAGCGCGTCGCGCCCCTGCTGCTCTATGCCCATCACTATCGACTCCCCCGACGTCCGGAGAACCTGGATCAGGCGATGCTCCGCCAATACCTCAATCGCCCGTTCGATCTCGTCGGCCGACCTACCGCGTTCGGAACCCCACTCGTGAACAAGTTCGCTGGCGACGAACCGCTCACCGGTGCGTGCATGCTCCAGAACCCACCGCCGGGTCAGGTCGTCGCGGCGCCAACCATCCTCAAGGGAAGACTTGATCTTCTTGCCAATCTTGCGCCCGTAACCGTTCAGCGAGAGTTCGCCGTCGTAGCTGCTGGGGTCCGCCAATCCGAGTTGAGCAAGCTGGCCAACAAGTTCGTGGGCGTAGCGGACGTCACCTTCGACGAGGCCTGCGAGCACATCGCCAGCTGCGGTGCCTCCTGTCTCCAGTGCGCACAGAAGAAACCTCTCAGCATCCTGCCCGGCGATCTCATCCATGACGAAGTCTTCCCTCACCGCACCGTTCCCTTCCTCGGCAACCGCGTTCGCGTGGAGCCTATCGGTGGGAACTGACGCGCCGGGCCCCGCTCCTGAGAGGCCCGTTGCACAAGTTCACGCTAAGGCGAACCAGACCCGATCCCGCATCGTGCATCGCCGATACGGTGCCATCCGCACCGACACATCCTGGTGTCCGTTCCCGTCCCCACGCCCCTCAACCCCACGACCTCAACCGAGCGGCCGTCCCACGCGGAACTCAGCGCCGTTGGGCGGGAAGGGTTCGCCGTCGTTGAACTCCCCCGCGAGGCGTTCGAGCTCGCGTGCGAGGGCCCCGTTCACGAGCGCGGCCATGGACTTGTAGCCGCCGGGGAGGCCGCCGGTGCGCAGGACCGCGGTCTCTGCGGTCTTCACGAGCGTGCGCGGCATGAGGAAGGTGCGGGCGATCTTCGCGTCGTCAACCGGCACCTCAGGTGCCGCCGAAGGGACTGGCTTGCTTCGCGTCGCCGTCGTGCGCGGTTTCTTGACGGGCGCAGCCGGCGTGACCACGGCAGGCGCGAGGGCCGCTGCGGGCTCGGGGGCAGGTTCCGGCGTCGGGACCGGTGCGGGTGCGACCGGGGTGGCGGGCGTGCTGACCGCTTCGACCTTCGGTGTGAGCAGGATGGGGCTCTGGCTGCCGGGCCGGCGCCGTTGGGGTGCGGCTGCGTTCATGCTGCGCTCTCCTTGGCTGGGGTGAGCAGGCGGTCGATGACGTTCTGGGCGACCTGGTCGAAGATCCTGACGGTCTCGCGGCCGCGGGAGTCGGTCCAGGCGCTCAGGGAGACGGCGGCGGAGTCGGCCTCGGAGAACCGGGTCCACTCAGGGATGTAGTCGGGCGTGAGGTCGACGACGACGTCGCCCGGGATGGTCTTGGTGGTCCGGAAGTTCCAGACGAGGTCGCCGAACCGCTCGACGACGCCTTCGACCTGGAAGTCCGCCTCTGCGGTGGAGCGCTTGCGGGTGACGATGATCCCGCCGATGCGCAGCCCAGGGTTGGTGATGTCCTCCGCGTGGGCCTCGACGAAGTCCGAGACACGGATCGCGCCTTCGACGGCGTCGAACCCCGCGTCGCTGGGGATCACGACGACGTCGGCTGCCGCCATGGCCATCTGGACGAGGTGGCCGAGGTCGGGGCGGCTGTCGATGAGGACGACGTCGTAGTCGTCGGTCCAGCCGGTGAGCGCCTTCTTGAGTCGGCGGACCGCGCCCACGTTGCCGGCCTCTCCCTCGCGGTTGATGAGGTCGAAGCGGGCGGGGATGACATCGATGAGCTCGGCTTCCTTGGTGGGGTTTCCGGCGGCGTCGACCCACCCGCACGCGACGACGGCCCCCTCCCCCGCTCCCTCGGTGTTCGCGGCGATCGCCTCCGAGATGCTGGCGATCGGCGCGGCCGGGTCCCACTCGATGCCGAGTCGCCGGGTCGCGTTGGCCTGGGGGTCGGTGTCGACGACCAGGACCTTGAGTCCCTGACGCGCGAGGCCGGCTGCGGTCTGCACGCAGACACCGGTCTTCTGGACTCCGCCCTTGTTGTTCGCGAACAGGATCGTGTACGCCACGCTGACCACCTTCACTTCTCGGAGAACACAAGCATTACAAGCCTTGTATGCCTTGCAATCATGGGCGCCACGCGGCACCGCCGGTCACGAGTCTAGAACAGAACACAAGCCTTACAAGCATTACAAGCCTTGCAATGCTTGCATTACTTGTGTTTCTTGAAGCGGCCCCGATGGCCGGCGACTTCAGACGGCGACGGCCACCAGGGTCCAGCTCTCGGCTGCGTCGTCGGGCGGCCACCACCATTCGGTGTCGGCGATCTCGCGCGGGTTCGCTTCGCCGTCGTGGCGAGCGAGGTAGGCCTGCCAGGCCGCCCGCTGGGTGGCATAGCGGCGGAGCTGGTCGACGACGGCTTCGAGGGCCCCCAGGTGCTCGGCGACACGCAGCAGGTGCTCGGGGTGGGGGAGGAGGCGGTTCCCGGTGCGCTCGAGCAGGCCCCATGCGCTGAGGATGTCGACGGCGTCGTGCACCGCCCTGCGCGAGATGCCCGTGACGGCGACGAGATCCGTGATGGTGGCGGCTCGCTGTTGTTCGACGGCTTCAAAGACGAGGGCCGGGACGTGGCCGAGCTCGCGGAAGACCGGGCGCAGCGCATGGGCCTTGCCCTTGTCCCACCGCAGACCAGGGGCCACGTCGACCAGCTGCGGGGGGAGAGTGAGCGCGTACAGGTCCGCGTTCTCACCTCGAGCTTCCTGGAGGCGGTCGATCCATCCGCGCGTCGTGAGCTCGTGCAGGAGGACGGAGACGGTCGAGTGGTCGAGGCCCGTGGCCACGGCCAGCGAGCGGGTCCCGAAGGCGAGGTACCTGCTTCCGGCCTTGTGCGCCGCTTCTCCCAGTGCACGCAGCAGGAAACGGGCCCCGTACCAGCGACGCCCCGGAAAGCTGGTCAGTTCGGAGGTTCGGAGGGCAGCTCGCCACGTTCGGATGAAGGCATGCTCATCCTCGCCGGGGGGAGAGGGGAGCTCCCCCCCCTGTGACTTCTGGGCGCTTGTGTTGGATCTGTGCACAGTGTCATTCCCGCCGGTCGCCCCAGGTTCTGCGCGAGAGGGCGCGATGAGGGCTTGGGCGCGGCGCCAGTCGCGTGCCAAGGCCTTGCGCCGGTTGGTGGGGGAGTAGCGGGCGTAGAGACCGGCCAGACCGGGCCAGCGGCCGTCCTCGAGGCGAACGACGACGTCGGCCAGGGCCCAGCGTGCTCGTGCGGCGCCTGCCAGGACGGCTTGCCGGGCTTCGGAGTCCGAGGGGTAGCGCGTGGCGTTGTACACGCCCTCACGCGCGATCCTGGTCAGTCGTGGGGCCAGTCCGTGCACGTGCGCCTGCGGTAGGTCCTGCTCGGCCCCGGTCAGGGGTTCGGTGTCCTGGGCGGCGCGCCAGGCCGCGATCTCCGCCGTCAGCGACGCGTGGATGCGCTGCACGATGCGGGGAGAGTTGCGGCGCATGAGGACGTCGACGGCGGCGTTGAGCGTCATCGTGAGCTGCTGGTGGCCCCCGGACTTGTGCACGGCCCCTGGCGTGCGGATGCAACCCGAGCGCACCGACCGGTGCGGGCTCGCGTCGAGCGAGGCGAACATGGTGGCGAGGGCCTCGACGATCTCGCGGGCCGTGCGGTACTCGAGAGGCTTCGCCAGGGGCACGTAGAGGTGCCGGCCGCCATTGGGGGACACGTCGGTGACGACCCGGGCGCCGGCTGCGGTGAGCCAGGCCGTCAGGCGCTGCGCGTCGGCGTCGACCAGGGAACGGCCGCCGGGTGCGACGTCGAGGTCGAAGCACAGGGCTCGGCACGTTCCGTCGTCACCGTAGATGCGGACGGCCGCGGGGGAGGAGGGCAGTGTGTGGGTCAGAGGACGCTCGTCGCGGCCGCGGTACTCGATGCCCGCAGCGCGCGGCCGCCCGATCCTCACACGAGGTCGTGTGCCGCCTCCGAGCCGGTCCGCACAGGCCGCCCACTCCGCCCGGGCGCGCTCGACATCGAGCGCTTCAACCGGGACAACTGCGGACGAACGCCCGGAACCGGACGCCGAAGTGGCCACGGTGTGCGGTGTGTCGCTCTCGCGTGGCTGCACCTTGTGTGCTGCGGTGCGTATGATGGTCTCCAGATGTCAAGACACGCCCTCGGGAGTGTCGATCGGGACTCTTCACCGTGTGCCGCCAAGCTTTCAGGTGATGAGTTTCTGGCTTGGCCCGCCCCTTCGGGGGCGGGCCGCTTTTTTCTGCCTCAGGCAGGCATCTTCAACGTCTCCTGATGTCGCAGGGGGTGCCGCGGAGCGGGCGCCTCTTCGGGCACACCGTGGTGCTCTGCGAGCACCGCCGCGAGATAGTCGCTCAGGCTGTCGTAGGACGACGCTTCGTAGGCGTCACGGACCGTCTTGCCCAGACGTGCGGACGGACGCGTGACCAGGTGGTCCCGCTCGCCCTTGCTGGGCCTTCCCAACTTCGCCATGCGCCTACCTAAGCACTCTTGTTCCAGGAACGGGTGCGACACGCCGGGGGAGGTTCACAGGAAATCGGCGTCGATCGTGCATGCGACATCCCCGAGCTGGATCGTCGAGCCCGACGGGATCCAGAGGGACACCACCTGGCGGCGACGTCGCCGACCTAGTTGTTGTTCCCTGTGAGGTTGTGAACGCGTTCTGATGGGGTTTGGCCGCCGATGCCGGTGTGGGGTCGGTGGTGGTTGTAGTGATGCAACCATGCTTGGTAGGTCGCGGCGCGGGCGGAGTCGGTGAGGTAGAGCTCGGCGTAGGCCCATTCGGTGGCGAGGGTCCGGTTGAAGCGTTCGACCTTGCCGTTGGTCTGGGGTCGATAGGGCTGGGTTCGGCGGTGTTTGTCTCGTGACGGGTTCAGTGGAGACTCGGAACTGACGCGTCGACGGTAGTCGGCGCGAGGTTGTGCCGGTAGTGGTGGTCCTCGAACTCGGCCGGAGGGACGAGCCCGATCTCGCCGTGCAGGCGTCGGTGGTTGAACCAGTCGATGTACTCCGCGGTGGCGATCTCGAGGTCGTCGATGTCTCGCCAGGGTCCGCGGTTGCGCACAAGCTCGGCCTTGAACAGCGAGTTGAACGCCTCGGCCAGGGCGTTGTCATACGAGTCGCCCGTGGATCCGACCGAGGCGACCGCACCGGCCTCGGCAAGGCGCTGGGTGTAGCGGATGGCGACGTACTGGACTCCTTTGTCGCTGTGGTGCGTCAGTCCGGTGACGTCGTGCCCGTCGCGGGTGCGGGTCCAGATCGCCATCTCCAGGGCGTCCAGTGCCAGATCGGTGCGCAGCGACTTCGACAGCTGCCAGCCGACCACGCGACGGGAGTAGACGTCGGTGACGAAGGCGGCGTAGGCCCAGCCGGAGAACGTGCGGCAGTAGGTGATGTCGCAGACCCACAGCTGGTTCGGGGCGACTCGCGGTGAACTTCCGTTCGACCAGGTCCGGGCGGGTCTCGGGTCCGGTGCCCGGCACGGTGGTGCGGGGCCCCTTGGCGCGGCTGATGCCGCGCAGGCCGGCGCCGCGCATGAGGCGGTGCACGGTGCAGCGCGCCATACGGTGCCCCTGACGGCGTAGCTCGGCGTGGACCTTCGTGACCCCGTAGACGCCGTAGTTGTCGGCGTGGACCTGCCGGATCGTCTCCAACCTGGCCGCGTCACTGATCGAGCGGGCCGACGGCGGCCGGGACCGGGCCGCGTAGTACGTGCTCGGAGCGACCTGCAACTGACTGCAGATCGGCTCGACCCCGAACTCGCCCCGATGGGCGTCGATGTAGTCCACGATCACCGTTGTGGGCGGTCGAGCTCCGCCGCGAAGAAAGCCGAAGCGCTGCGCAAGATCGCATTCGCCCGCCGCAACTCGCGGTTCTCCCGCTCCAACTCGGCCAGGCGTTGGGCATCACTGGTCGTGGTGCCGGGCCGGTCGCCAGCATCGATCTCGGACTGCTGGACCCAGCCGCGCAACGTCTCAGGATTGATCCCGAGCTGCTCACCGACCCTGGCCAAGGCGCCCTTGCGGGTCGCCGGGTCACGCCGCAGATCGACCGCCATCCGGATCGCCCGCTCCCGGAGCTCGTCCGGGTACTTCCTCGGTGCTGCCATGCCTCTCATCCTTCCGGGGAATGAGAGCCTCCAACAGACCCGTCACGAGACACCTAGTCCAAGTTCCACCTTGGCTCCCACCTTGGCTCCCACCTTGGTGCAAGCCTTCGTGCAAGCCTTCGTGCATGCAAGCAACCATGCAAGCAACCCTGCAGCCAAGGTTGGCACCTGCCTTGGTACCCGCCCGGCCGCCTGCTAGGGCGCTCGACTGTCAGGGTGCTGCGGTTGTCGGCAGGGGAGGTAGTCACTGGGTCAGAGGGCCGGGAGGGATCCCTGCCACCTGGCTGCGTTGCGTGCCGCCAGGAGGGCGGCTCGGGCTGCTGCCGCACCGGCCACAAGCACGGCCCCACGGAGCTCAGGAGCATCGCGATGCGTGCCTCCTGCTCCCGTCGTCGCTGATCCGCACCAGGTGTGGAATCCCATGCCGACGTGCCGGTGCGCGGCTCGGCCAGCTCGGCGCCTAGGTGTACTGACCAGGACCGTTGTTGACGTGAAGAGAGACCTCCGTGTCGAGTGGGAGCTGTCTAGGAACCCGGCTCTGACCAACGGAGGTCT
>NZ_JAMXIO010000056.1:0-15902 GCF_059651515.1 Oerskovia sp. 140933 | reverse complement strand
ACCGTCCGCACGTTCTGCGACACCTGCTCCGCAGCCGTCGCCACCGCACCCGACTGCACCGCCGTCTCCTCCGAGCTCGCCGAGAACTCCGACGCGGCGCCGGCCAGCCTCTCGGCGGCACCCGCGACGGCCTGGGACGCGTCCGCGACCCCGGAGATGACGCTCCGCAGGTGGGACTGCGCGGTCGCCAGGGCGTCCGCCATCTGCCCGACCTCGTCGCGGCTGTCGATGTCCGCCGCGACGGTCAGGTCTCCCTGCGCCAGGGCGACCAAGGACCGGCGCACGTTCTCGACCGACCGGCGGATGCCGCTGGCGACCGCGATCGCGACCAGGAACGCGATCACGAGGCCGACCAGGGAGAGCACCACGATGATCAGCACCGCAGCACTGGCGTCCTCCGCCGCCGCATCGGTGACCTCTGCATGCTTCGCGATCGAGAGCAGGGCGTTCACCGCGACCCCGACGCACAGGGCGAGGACCGCCGCGAGCAGCCCGAGCGCCGTCATGATCCTGGTCCGCACCGACAGGTCGGCGAAGCGGGGTCGGCGCGTCCGGGCGGTCGGGGACGTCTGGGTCGTGGGCATGAGTGCTCCTGTGCTGCGGGGTGGGACGGGCGGGGACTGCTGCGGGCGGCTCACGACGTGACCGCCTCGACGTCGAGCGCGAGGAGGAGCCGGTCGGAGAGCGTGTACGTGCCGAGGATCACGGCGCGCAGGGCCTCGGAGAGGGTCTGCGGCGGGGGCTCGAACTGGTCCTCGTCGACCACGAGGACGTCGCCGATCCGGTCGACGAGCAGGCTCACCGTCTCGTCACCGACGAAGACGACGACCATCATCTGCTCGCCGTCGTGCGCGGGCATGCCGAGCCGACGGCGCAGGTCGACCGTGAGCACGACCTCGCCCCGGAGGTTCACGAGGCCGGCGACGTCGTCGGGCGCGAGCGGTACGCGGGTGCGGGGGCGCCCCGGGAGGACCTCCTGGACGAGGTCGACGGGGATGCCGCAGAGCCGGTCGCCCAGGACGAAGGTCACGAGCCGGGCGCTCATCGCACACCTGCCAGGAGGTCGTCGCCGACGGCGGGCCGCGCCCCGTCGCCGTGGTCGGGGGGCGAGCCGCCCCCGTCGTCGTCGTCGAAGAACCCGGCGTCGGCGGCCCGGACGGCCCGGCCGACGTCCAGCAGCTCGGTGACACGCTGGTCGAGCACCGTCGAGCCGACGAGGCCCTGGTCACCGATGTCGCTGTGGAGCCGGGCGTCGTCCTCGACGATGTCGAGGATCTCGGACACGGCCATCGCGATGCTGCGGCCGCCGCGGGTGTACACGACGACGTCGAGCTCGTCACCGGTCGGACCGCCCGCGGCGCCCAGCACGCGGTCGAGCCGGACGAGCGGCACGAGCGCTCCGCGGTACTGCAGCACCTCGCGGGAACCGACCTGCTCGATCCTGTCGGCACGGATCCGCTCGAGCCGGGTCACCGCGGACAGGGGGACCGCGACCCGACGCTCGCCCGCTGCGACCACGAGCACCTGCTGGGTGGACCGGGTGTGCTGCGCCGAGGTCTGCCTGCGCACCCGGGCGAGGTCGCCCGCCTCACCGCTGAGCACGCGCCGCGCGATCGCGGGGAGGTCGAGGATGAGAGCGACGCCACCGTCCCCGAGCACCGTGGCCCCCGAGTACATGCCGATCTGCTTGAGCCGGTTCGCGAGCCCCTTGACGACGATCTCCTCCATGTTGAGGACGCGGTCGACGATCACGCCGAACCGCCGGTCGTCCGCCTCGACGACCGCGATGACGCGGCCGGCGGGCTCGGTGTCGAGCTCCAGGACCTCGGCGAGCGAGACGAGCGGGAGCAGCGTGCCGCGCAGGCGGAAGACGGGCGCGGTGCCGACGTGCTCGATCCGCGCGTGCTGTCCGCCGAGCGCGACGAGCTCCAGCAGGCTGACCTGCGGGATCGCGTAGACCGAGCCGCTGCACGTGACGGTGAGCGCTGGCATGATCGCGAGCGTGAGCGGGATGCGCATCCGCCAGGTGGTCCCCCTGCCCACGGTCGACTCGACGTCGACCGACCCGCCGATCGCCTCGATGTTCGTGCGGACCACGTCCATCCCGACGCCGCGCCCCGACACGTTGGTCACGGCGGCCGCGGTCGAGAAGCCGGGCAGGAACAGCAGGTCCATGAGCTCGGACGGGGCCATCCCCGCGACGTCGGCCGTGGTGCGCAGGCCCTTGGAGACGGCCGAGCGTCCCACCTTCCCGGGGTCGATGCCCGCGCCGTCGTCGGTGATCTCGACGACGACCTGACCGTTCGAGTGGTAGGCGCGCAGCGACACGAGCCCCTGGGGGTCCTTGCCCTCGGCACGTCGGTGCTCCGGTGCCTCGATCCCGTGGTCGACGGCGTTGCGCACCAGGTGCGTGAGGGGGTCCTTGACCGCCTCGAGCAGCGAGCGGTCGAGCTCGGTGTCGCCTCCGGTCATCTCGAGCCGGACCTCGCGCCCCAGCAGCTTCGCCAGGTCGCGCACGATGCGCGGCATCTTGGACCACACGTGCTCGATCGGCTGCATGCGCGTCCTCATGACGCCCTCCTGCAGCTCGGAGGCGATGAGGCTCAGCCGCTGTGCGGAGCGCTTCGTCTCGGGGTCCTCGACGCCCCCGGCGATCCGGTCGAACTGGTTGCGCACGAGCACGAGCTCGCCGACCTGGCGCACCAGGGAGTCGAGCAGGTCGACGTCGACGCGGATCGAACCGTCCGCGGCGTTGCGACCCGTGGGCTCGTGCTCCTCGGGCTTCACCGCGGGGTGGGCGACCGGCGTCGTGGGCTCGGCCGGGCCGGCGGCCGGCTCCGCCGGTGCGTCGGTTGCGTCGGGTGCGTCGGGTGCGTCGGGGGCTGCGGGCACCTCGGGGTCCGGTGCCTGCGGGTGGACGTCCGCGTCCGCGGACCCCGGCCCGTCGGACACCTCGTGCCCCTGTCCGTCGGTGGGCTCGGTGCTCCCGGCGTCGTCCTGCAGCGCGGCGATCCGCGCGATCATCGGGTCGACGTCGTGATCGTCCCCGGCGCCTGCCTCGACCCGGGCGAGGATGGCGCGCAGCGTGTCGACGAGCGCGAGGAGGACGTCGGCCACGTGCGGGTCCATGAGACGTTCACCGTCGCGCAGCTCCGACAGGAGCGACTCACCGACGTGCGACACCCGTTCCAGGTTGCCGAACCCGAGGAACCCGCTCGTCCCCTTGATCGTGTGCACGGTCCGGAAGATGCTGCTCAGCAGCATGCGTGACGACGGGTCGCTCTCGAGCGCCACGAGGTCCTGGTCCAGCTGATCGAGGTTCTCGTACGACTCGATCAAGAACTCGTGGACGATCTCGTCCATGTCGTCCACGCCCGCACCTCCGCGCCATCGCTGGCATCGTCGTCTCGTCGCCGGTCCGGCAACCTGTCGCCGGACACCGCTCGGGGCCCCCGGACCGGCCTCGTGAGGGCCGTCGTACGAACTGTCGGCAGGCACGTGCCGCCGGTGAAGGTGAAGGTGCCGTCGCGCGCCCTCCGTCGCCCTGCGACCGCGGCCACGAGAGCCGTGCGGTCGGTCATGCTGCGCCGTCGAGCGCTCGTGCGAGGGCGAGCGCCAGGGCGATGTCCTCGTCGAGCGTCCGGCGTTCGTCCCGCACGGCGAAGCCCCGAGCGGCGATGCCACCCTCGTGGCGGCGGTAGTGGGGGTCGCAGAACAGGAGCGGCCCCTCGTCCGCGACGGACACGCGGACCCGGGCCGTGGCGCCGCACACGTCGCACTGGTCGCAGGAGTCGAGCGCGCCGTGGGGGTCGACGTCCACGGGCTCCCACGGTCGCCGCAGCTGGCTCATGCCCCGGTGGCCTTCTGGGCCGCACGGTTCACGAGGCCCGCGGCCTCGGCACGGGTCAGGCCTTGGAGGACCAGCTCGTCGACGAGCGAGGCGATCTGCTCGTGGACGTCTCCCGGGTAGAGCGGCGCGCCCGCGCGACGACGGGCGAGCTCGCGGTTCAGGGGGGCGCAGCGCTCCGCGATCGTCTGGGTTCTCGGGCGTGCAGGGGTGGCGGTCATGGGGGGTTCCTCTCGGTGCCTTGTGGGGCGAGGGCGTCGTCGGGGGCTGGGTGTGCGGCGTCGCCGGCCGTCGTGCGGCCGGGGCGCGGGAGCGCTAGCCCGCCTCGGCGACCCGCACGACCTGGCGGGCCGCGGAGACGATGTCCGCCAGGGTGGAGCGCACCTCGACGTCCGTCGAGCCGAGGGGCGCGCCCGGCAGCGCGGCCGCGGCCGCGAGGGCGTCCAGGTACCGGTCGGTGTCGCGCGTGGACTCGCCGGTCCCCCGGTCCGGGTCCCACGCGGAGCGCGCCTCATGCTCGTGCTCGACGAACACCGCGGTGAGCTCGGTGACCCAGGTCGCGTCGACGCCGCACGTGGCGACGGCCTGCTTGACCGCGACGCGCGTGCGGGACAGCGCCGGTCGGCCGGGGCGGGCCCGGTCGGCCAGGACGTCACGGACGAGGAGGTGCGCGATCTTGCGTCCGTACTCGTGCGTGGCGACGGTCTCGACGTGCTCGTCCTCGTACGTCGCCCACAACTCACCGAGGGTCGCGACACGCGGGTCCAGCGGGCTGTCCGTGAGGGCCAGGACCGAGCGCAGCGCGAGGCTCTCGTCCTCCTCGACCCAGGCGAGCATGCGGGCGCGGACGTCCGGGTCCAGGGGACGCTCGAGCGTGGGGAGCGCGAACGCGTCGCGGATCGCGGCGGCGTCGACGTGGGTGCGCAGGACGCCACGCTGGCGGGTGGCGGCGCTCTCGTGCGCGGCGCAGAGACGGTCTAGCTCCTCGTCGCGCCCCGCGTCGAGCACCTGGCCGGCCAGGTCGGGGACGACCGGGAGCTCGTGCACGAGCCCGGCGAGTCGCCCCTCGCTGTCGATCGTGCCTTCGAGGAAGTCGGTCGAGACGATCTGGCCGATCTTGCGTGCGGCCCGGACGCTGCGCAGCAGGGTCCGGTGCATGAGCGTGTAGTCGCCGAGCGCCTGGCGGATGGATCCGGCCGCGCTCGCACCCCCGGCGAAGACCTCGAGGTCGAAGAACTTCGTGCCGTTGCGCCCGGTGGAGTCGCCCTCGGCTCCGTCGACGCTCGGCAGGTCGAGGATCTTGCGGGTGTAGAAGTCCACGGCCGCGTCGACCATGTCGTCGTGGAGGAAGCGGGCGATGCTGTGGCGGTAGCAGTAGCGCATGGTCTCCGAGGGGACGATCCCCGTGCGGAAGACCGCCTCGAAGACGATCATGCGCGCCTCGCGCTCGGCGAGGTCGCCGGAGCGCACCCGACGGGCGACCTCGGTCGTGGTGCGGTCCAGCTCGTCGCTCGCGCGGTCGTGGACGTTCGGACGGACGGCGGCGGCGTCGGCGTCGGCGTCGGCGGTGACGGTGATGGTCTGCATGGCAGGTGTGTGTGCGGCGCGATCGCGGAAATCGGGCCTCGCACCCCCTCTGGTGATGTGATCTCCGTCACAGCGACCGGGCGTCCTGGGCCACCTGTCGCGCAGGCTGCCGCACGCTGCCGCGGCATAGGCGACCCGAGACCGTAGGCGAGGAGAGGACGAACGTGGAGCACAGGCGCCGAGCGCTCGACGTCGGGCCGGGGGAGCATCTCCTCCTGCCCGCATCGGCGCTCGACACGATGGGGCGGCTGCACCTGTGGCGCGCCTTCACGGGGCTGCACGACGGCGAGCTCCTGCTCTCGCCGTTGACCGCCAGCCCCCTGCCGATGCCGTGGACCGTGCCCGCGGGGCACCGCCGTTGGCCCGGCCTGCGGCCGGCGGCGCTGTGGCACCCCCTCCTGTGGCTGCCCGCACGGCTCCGGTCGCCGAGCACCCTGCACGACCCGACGACGGGCCGGACCTGGGGCGAGACCTACGACGAGTGGGCCACCCGCGTCGTGCTCGAGATGACCGAGTCCGGTCCCGTGGTCATCGACGGCGAACGGTGGGTGCTCCTGCACGACCCGCACCACGGCCGGCACGTGCGACCGCTCGGCCCCTCCGACGAGCACCTCGTCCCGCTGTACGACCCGACGACCGGCACCTGGCTCGACGTCCTGTCGACGGTGGGGCTCGACGTCGACCGCCCCGACGACCTCGCCCGCGTCGGACGATGGCTGGCCGGGGAGGACGACGAGGCCCTCGACGCCGTCGACCTGGACCGCTTCCTGCACGCCGCGGACCGCGACCCAACCTGGGCTCTCGACCGCACCCAGCGCGTCCTCGTCGAGGGCGGCGGCCGCCGCACCTACGTCGAGGACCTGCGCGACGCGTCCTGCGCCCTCGTCGCCCGCGAGCTGGACGACCGTGCGACGGACCTCGCGTCCGCCCGCCTGTCGGCCCGGGACCTCGGGCAGCGCGTCGGCGCGCTGGCCCGCGCCGCGTCCACCCTCCTGACGGCCCGCCCCGACGTGGCCGAGGACCTCGGCCTGAGCCTCGGCCTCGTGACGGCCCGGGCCGAGCGGGCGACCACGGTCGACGCCGCGTCCGCCGCGGTCGCCGACCTGCGTGCGCTGCTCGGCTCAGCGGCCGACGCCGCGGCCATCGGCCTCGACCGCATCGAGCTGCGCGTCCAGGTCGAGACGACCGAGGTGCTCGGGCAGATCGCCGACCTCGCACGAGCGGCCGACGCCGCCGAGGCCGCGCGCGACACCGCGGTCGGCACCGTCGGCGCGGTCGCCGACGCCATGGCCTGAGCCGCCCGGCCTCCGCCCGGCCAGCACGGGCCCCGGTGCCCCGGGCCCCGAGCCCCGTACCCCGGGTCCCCTGGGGACGCGCCTGCCCCGGCGGCAGACGCCGGGTCAGTCGTCGCGCGGAGCGTGCTTCTCGAGGAACGCGTAGACCTCCGAGGCGTCGACGCCGGGGAACGCCCCGGACGGCAGCGCGGACAGCACGTACTGGTGCATGCGAGCGCTGGGCCACGCGACCTCCTCCCAGTGCCGCGCGAGCTGGGCTGCCGGTCGCCGGCAGCAGGCCTCGTCGGGGCACGTCGAGGCCCGCCGCGCGGTCGTCTCGCGCCCCCGGAACCACTTGGCCGAGGAGAACGGGACGCCGACCGTGATCGAGAACTCGCCCGTCGTCGTCGTGCCCGTCTGGGTGCTGCACCAGAACGTGCCCGCGGGGGTGTCCGTGTACTGGTAGGACTCGGTCGCGCGGTCGCGGCGCGCGAACGCCTCGCGCGCGGCCCACCGGCGGCACACGAGCTGCCCCTCGATCGCCCCCGTCACGTCGGCGGGGAACGGCAGCCCGTCGTTGGCGTACCCGCGGTACAGCGCGCCGTCGTCGCCCACGCGCATGAAGTGCACCGGGATGCCCAGTCGCGACGTGGCGAGGTTCGTGAACCGTTGGGACGCGGCCTCGTGCGAGACGCCGAACGCGTCGCGGAAGTCCTCGACCGCGAGGTCCTTCTCCTTCTTGCGCTGCTCGAGGAACTCGACGGCAGCGGACTGCGGCATGAGGCAGCACGCCGCGAAGTACGTGATCTCGACACGTTGGCGCAGGAAGTTCGCGTACGACGTCGGGCGCTGGTGGCCCAGCACGCGGTGCGCGATCGCCTGGAGCCCGAGCGAGCGCAGGCCGTGGCTGCCCGGGATCGAGGCAGGCGGGAGGTAGATGCGGCCGTTGCGCAGGTCCGTGACCGTCCGGGTCGAGTGGGGGAGGTCGTCCACGTGGAGGAGCGTGAAGCCGAGCTGCTCGGCCATGCGCGCGACGGTGCGGTGTGTCAGGGCGCCCGAGGTGTAGCCCGCGCGGCGCGTCATCTCCTCGGCCAGCTCCTCGAGCTCGGGGATGTAGTTGTTGCGCGACTGCCGCTCGAGGCGCAGCTCGGTGTTGGCGCGCCGCGCCTCCTCGGGCGTCGCGATGGCCTCGGACGCACGTCGTGCGAGCTCGCCGTGCAGGCCGACCAGGTTCTCGAGCACGGGCATGGGCAGCTTCTGCGAGGCCTTGACCGTGGGCAGGCCGAGGGTCGCGAACAGGGGGCCGCGCTGGGCGCGGTCCAGCTCGATCTCGAGCGCGGCGCGGCGCGACGGCGGCTCGTCCGCGAGCAGGTCCGTCACCGGGACGTCGAGCGCGCCCGCGAGCGCCTGGAGCAGGGAGAGCCGGGGTTCGCGCTTGCCGTTCTCGATGAGCGACAGCAGGCTCGCGGTCGTGCCCACCTGTGCGCCGAGCGCGTCGAGCGTGAGCCCGCGTCCGGTCCGGAAGTACCGGATCCGGCGACCGAGCGTGATGAGGTCGGTGCTCGCCGGGGTGGGGACCTCAGGGGTCGTGGGGATCTTGCGGTCTTCGTCGACTGCCATTCCTTGACCCTATGTCAAGATCAGCAATTCTTGACAGGGATCTGGGTAGAAAACCGTGGAGTTCCGGGTCGAAGGTGGAAACAGCACCACGACGCCCACCGGGCGGAACCGACACCCGCCCAGGACCGGAGACCCACCATGACCGCCACCACGACCGCCCGCCACGACCGCCCGACCGACACCACGCCCCGTGCGCGCACGAGCGCCGCACGGACCACGGCCGGCACCCCGTCGGGCAGCACGGTCGCCGTCGACGGCGCCCGGTCGCGCGACCCGCGCGCCTGGGTCCGGGAGATCGCCGACCTCACAGAGCCCGACGCCGTGGTGTGGTGCGACGGGTCCGCGGCCGAGAAGCAGCGGCTGATCGACCTCATGGTCGACGCGGGCACGCTCCTGCCGCTCGACCCCGAGCTGCGCCCCGGCAGCTACCTCGCCCGGTCGAACCCGAGCGACGTGGCCCGTGTCGAGTCGCGCACGTTCATCTGCTCGCGCGACGAGGCCGACGCGGGCCCCACCAACAACTGGCGCGAACCGGAGGCCATGCGCACCGAGCTGCGCGGGGTGTTCGACGGGTCGATGCGCGGTCGCACCATGTACGTCGTACCGTTCTCGATGGGCCCCGTCGGCGGGCCCCTGTCGCAGGTCGGCATCCAGGTCACCGACTCGCCCTACGTCGTCGTGAGCATGGGGGTCATGACGCGCGTCGGCAGCGACGTGCTCGCGCTGATCGACGCGGGGGCCGCGTTCGTCCCCGCGGTGCACACCGTGGGCATGCCCCTCGTGGTCGACCACCCCGACGGTTCGGTCGACCTCCACGAGGACGTCGCCTGGCCCTGCAACGACACCAAGTACATCGCGCACTTCCCCGAGACCCGCGAGATCTGGTCGTTCGGGTCCGGGTACGGGGGCAACGCCCTGCTGGGCAAGAAGTGCTTCGCGCTGCGCATCGCCTCGGCCATGGCCCGCGACGAGGGCTGGCTGGCCGAGCACATGCTGCTCGTCCGGGCCACCTCGCCCGAGGGGCGCGCCTACCACCTGGCCGCGGCCTTCCCCTCGGCGTGCGGCAAGACGAACCTCGCGATGCTCCAGCCGACGGTCCCCGGGTGGAAGGTCGAGACCATCGGCGACGACATCGCGTGGCTGCGCCCCGGACCCGACGGGACGCTGCGCGCGATCAACCCCGAGGCCGGGTTCTTCGGCGTCGCTCCCGGCACGGGGATCGACACCAACCCCGTCGCGGTCGCGACGTTCGACCGGGACACGATCTTCACCAACGTCGCCCTGACCGACGACGGCGACGTCTGGTGGGAGGGGCTGACCCCCGAGCCGCCCGCGCACCTGACCGACTGGCGCGGCAACGACTGGACCCCGCAGGACGGCGCCGCGGGCACCACCGCCGCGCACCCCAACTCCCGGTTCACGGTCGCGGCCGCTCAGTGCCCCACGATCGCCGACTCGTGGGAGGACCCGGCGGGCGTCCCGATCGACGCGATCGTCTTCGGCGGGCGGCGCGCGACCAACGTCCCCCTCGTCGCGCAGGCGTACGGCTGGGAGCACGGCGTGTTCATGGGGGCGACCATCTCGTCCGAGCGCACGGCCGCCGCCGAGGGGGCGTTGGGCGAGCTGCGCCGAGACCCCTTCGCGATGCTCCCGTTCTGCGGGTACAACATGGCCGACCACTGGGCGCACTGGCTGAGCGTGGGTGCGGGCCTCGACCCGGAGAAGCGGCCCAAGATCTTCCAGGTCAACTGGTTCCGCAAGGACGCCGAGGGCTCGTTCCTGTGGCCCGGGTTCGGGGAGAACTCGCGCGTGGTCGAGTGGATCGCGCAGCAGGTGGACCGTTCGCGCGGCCTGCGCACTGACGCGGGCGCCGTCACGAGCCCCGTGGGGCTGCTGCCCGCGCCCGGCGCGCTGAACGTCGACGGGCTCGACCTGCCGCAACGTGACCTGGAGGCCCTGTTCGAGGTCGACGCCGACTCGTGGCTCGCCGAGACGCGGCTCACGAGCGAGTTCTTCGACACGTTCGGCAACCGCGTCCCGGACCAGCTGTGGGCACAGCTCGCACGGCTGCGGTCGCGCCTCGGGGCCGAGTGAGCCGTCGCCCTCCTCGCCGAGGGTGACCACGGGGCGCCGTCGGTCCCGCACGCCGACGACGGCCCACCGCGCCCGGCGAGGGTGACGCGACGTCACCCTCGCCGGGCGTTCGCGTCACCCGTGGCGGTAGACCATGCCCATGAGCTCGCGCACGTCGGCGAGCGTGCGGTCCGCGATCTCGTTCGCCCGCGCGTTGCCGCGCGCGAGGATCTCGAGCACGTCCGGTCCGTCGTCGGCGGCGAGCGCCGCGCGTCGGGCCCGGACGGGGCGCAGGTGCTCGACGAGCGCCTCGGTCACGAGCGCCTTGAGCCGCCCGGCCCCCGCGCCGCCCACCTCGTCCGCGACCTGCTCGGGCGTGCTCCCTGTGCACAGCGACGCGATCGTCAGGAGGTTCGCGACCTCGGGGCGGGTCTCGGGCTCGTAGGTGATGGCCCGCTGGGCGTCGGTCCTGGCCCTCTTGACCCACCGGGCCGTCTCGTCGTCGCTCGCTCCGAGCGGCAGGGTGTTCCCACGGCTCTTGCTCATCTTGGTCCCGTCCGTCCCCAGGATCGTGGGCGAGGGTGCGAGCAGCGCGTCGGGCTCGGGGAAGTAGGGGTCCGCGGCGGAGTACCGCTGGTTGAAGCGCCGCGCGACGGTGCGCGTCATCTCGAGGTGCGGCAGCTGGTCCTGCCCGACGGGCACGAGGTTTCCGTGGCAGAACAGGATGTCGGCGGCCTGGTGCACGGGGTAGGTCAGCATGAGCCCGCTCATCGCCCGGCCGCCGGTGGCCGCGGTCTCGGCCTTGACGGTCGGGTTGCGGTCGAGCTCGGCGACGCTCACGAGGCTCAGGAACGGCAGCAGGAGCTGGTTGAGCGCGGGGACTGCGCTGTGCGTGAAGACCGTGGTCCGGTCGGCGTCGATCCCCGCGGCCAGGTAGTCGAGCAGGATCTCGCGCACGGTCGCGGGCAGGTCTCCGGCCTCGTCGCGGTCGGTGATGACCTGGTAGTCGGCCAGGACCAGGAAGATCTCGACGCCCGCCTGCTGGAGGCGCACACGGTTGGCGACGGTCCCGAAGTAGTGCCCGATGTGCAGCGCTCCCGTCGGGCGCTCGCCCGTCAGGACGCGGAAGCCGGCGGGGTCCGTGGCGATCCGGGCCTCGACCGCGAGGCTGCGGGCCCGGGCCGCGTCGAGGGTCCCGACGGCGGAGCCCGCCTCGGGCGGGCGGGTCACCTGGGCGGGGGTCGTCGCTGCGACGGGGGCCGCGGTGGAGAGGGTCATGGGTGCTCCTGGGTTCAGGAGCCGCCCTCGCTCGCCGCAGGCGACGGAGGGCCGTCCCGGGCTGCACGGAGGGCAGCTCGGGGACACGACTGGTCACGGCTGCGAGGGCAGCCACCACCAGTTGCGCGTTGTCATGGGTCCAGGCTACGCCTCTCGTCGCCCCGGTCGGGCCGCCGTCGCGCTCGTCCGCGTCGCACACCACTCGTCCTGCATTGCACAATCCTGGGATCGGAGGCGTAGCGTGAGCGGAGGACGGTCGCACGCAGGACCGAGGGTTGTCCGCGTGGTCCCGTCCACCGGCGAGCGCGCGCTGCGCGCGCCGCCCCTCGGACGCGGAGCCCGGTCGGTCACCCCCCCTTGATCGACCGGGCTTCGCTCGTCCGTACCGGGCCCCAGGGCCGCGCGCCGCCGCGCGGTCCCGGTCCCCGCTCCCGGGACCCGGCACGACGACGGCCCCGGTCCGCGAAGGTCCGGGGCCGTGCGTCTCGTGCGTGAGGCGTCGTCAGACGTTCTCGTCGAAGGCCTCGCGCAGCTTGGCCTCCTCGTCGGCCGACAGGTTCGTCTGGATGAGCTCGCCGTGGATGCCCTGCGCCTGGAGCGCCTCGTGGACGCGGTCCATGACGGCCCCCGAGGTCAGGACGAACAGGGCCGACGTGCCGGGCGTGACCTTGGACCGCACCGTGTCGATGAAGTCGTCGTCGATCCCGACGTCGGTCAGCGACCCCGCGAGGGCCCCGGCGGCCGCGCCGATCGCGACACCGATGATCGGGATGAAGAAGATGAGCCCGAACAGCAGGCCCCAGAACGCCCCGCCGAGCGCCCCGATTCCGGTCGTGTTGTTGGACTGGTGCGTCTTGGGCTTCTTCTTGCCCTCCTCCCAGGACACGATCGCCGCGTCCTGCACCTGGATGAGCTCTTGCTTCTGGAGCGCCAGGAGCGCGTCCTCCGCCTGCTGCGCACCCTCGGGAGTCTCGAACTTCCATACGGTCAGCGTCGCCACCACATGCCTCGTTCCGTCGTCGTCGGTTGTCGGAGGACGCCGTCCCCGTGGGGGCGCGGGTCCACCTCGACGGTAGGTGGGGTTCTCCGGGGGCGCCAGCGGAGGCCGGGGCGGTGGGCCGGCGACCGGTCGAGAGTCAGTCGGCGCAGCAGGTGCACCCGTCGGCGTCGGGGGTCGCGCCGCGCACCTCGCCGGGAGCCTCGCCGGGCGTGCCCGACGGCGCGGACACCTCCGCGGCGTGGAGCGCCGCGACCGGCGAGCAGCACGCGTCGCCCCGCCAGGCCTCGACGCCCTCCTTGATCGCGACGGCTGCGATGACGAGGGCTGCGACCGGGTCGGCCCACGTCCAGCCCAGGGTCGAGTTGAGCAGCAGACCCAGGAGCAGCACCGCGGAGAGATACGTGCACAGGAGCGTCTGGCGCGAGTCGGCGACGGCGGACGCCGAGCCGAGCTCGCGGCCCGTGCGGCGCTCGAACCAGGACAGGAACGGCATGACCGCGAGGCTCACGGCCGCGAGCACGATCCCGACGGTCGAGTGGTCGGGCTCCGAGGCCCCGAGCAGGGTCCGGACGGCGTCGATGCTCACGAACACCGCGAGGCCGAAGAACGACACCGCGATGAGGCGCATCGCCGTCCGCTCGCGGCGGTGCGGGTCGGGGGCCGCGAACTGCCACGCGACGGCAGCCGCGGACAGGACCTCGACGATCGAGTCGAGGCCGAACCCTACGAGGGCCGTCGAGGACGCGATGCGTCCGGCCGTGATCGCGACGACCGCCTCGACCACGTTGTAGGCGATGGTCGCCGTGACGACCCACCGGACGCGTCGTTCGAGCAGGACCCGGCGGGCGGGGGCGAGGTCGGCTGGCCGGCCGTGGCCTGCGGGTCGGCGCGACCCGATCGTCACCTCGGTCATGAGCACGTGCACCCGTCGGGTGAGCAGCACGTCGGGTCGACCGCGACGACGAGGCGGAGCAGGTCGTCGAGGGCGGGCGCGAGGTGGCTGTCGGCGAGCCGGTACCAGGTCCGCCGTCCGTCGGGCACGGACTCGACGAGCCCGCAGCCGCGCAGGCATGCGAGCTGGTTGGACATGACCTGACGTGAGACCCCCAGCGCGTCCGCGAGGTCCGAGGGGTACGCAGGGGCCTCCCGGAGCGTGAGCAGGATGCGGGTGCGCGTCTCGTCGGACAGCGCGTGGCCGAGCCGTGCGAGCGCGGCCGTGTGCGTGAGGGTCACGGTCTCCATGGGTCGGACAGTACACGATTTGATGAACTCATGGGAGCGTGCACCTCGGTTCGCCGAGCGCGACGACCGGGTCGTCGATCCGCCGCGACGACGGCCCGAGCTGCACGCTCGGCGCTCGGGTCGTCCCCGTGCGCGGCGGGAGCGCCCCTGCTCCCGGTGGGAGAATCAGGACCATGCCCGACGACGCACCCTCCGCTCCCGCGCCCGCACCGTCCACCGGGGTCACCGGCACCGAGGACTGGCGACCGCACCTCGGCACCGACGCCGGGCGCCCGGCCCCGACGCTCCCCCACCTCGTGTTCTTCGAGCCCCGCATCCCCGGCAACACGGGCAACGCGATCCGGCTCGCCGCGGTGACCGGGGCGCGCCTGCACCTGGTCGAACCCCTGGGCTTCGACCTCGACGAGCCCAAGCTGCGTCGCGCCGGGCTCGACTACCACGACCTCGCCGCGATGGAGGTGCACGCCGACATCGACGCCGCGCTGTCCTCGATGCCCGAGGCCCGCGTCTTCGCCTTCACGACCAAGGCGACCACGCGGCACACCGACGTCGAGTACCGCCCGGGCGACGTGCTGCTGTTCGGCCCCGAACCGACCGGGCTGCCCGACGACGTCCTGGCCCACCCCCGCGTCACCGACCACGTGAAGATCCCCATGCTGCCGGGGCGCAGGTCGCTCAACCTCACGAACAGCGCCTCGATCGCGATCTACGAGGCATGGCGGCAGGCGGGGTTCGCGGGCGGGGTCTGACCTCGCGAGCGGGGGCCGGGGCGGAGGGCGGGAACGCCTCGACGGGTCGGCCGCCGACGATCGAGAGCTGACCGGACCGGACGTCCTGGCGCCGTGGGAGGTACCGCCAGGAACTCCCTGCCTCCTGCCGACCCCCGTACCGTCGAGGTGAAGCGATCGACGGCACGACCTGAGGAGGACCGCATGGAGAAGCGAACGCTGGGCCAGGGGCTCGAGGTGTCCGCGCTCGGGCTCGGCTGCATGGGCATGAGCCAGAGCTACGGGCCCAACCCCGGTGACCGGGACGAGATGATCGCGGTGCTGCGTGGCGCCGTCGAACGGGGCGTGACGTTCTTCGACACGGCCGAGGTGTACGGCCCGTACGTCAACGAGGAGCTCGTGGGCGAGGCGCTCGAGCCGCTGCGCGACCAGGTGGTCCTCGCGACCAAGTTCGGCTTCGACATCCGCGACGGGAGGTCGGTCGGGGTGGACAGCCGCCCCGAGCAGATCCGCCGCGTCGCCGACGCGTCGCTCCAGCGGCTGCGCACCGACCGGATCGACCTGTTCTACCAGCACCGCGTGGATCCCGCGGTGCCCATCGAGGACGTCGCGGGCACGGTCGCCGAGCTCGTGGCCGAGGGCAAGGTGTCGCACTTCGGGCTCTCGGAGGCCGGCGCCGGCACCATCCGCCGCGCCCACGCGGTGCACCCCGTGACCGCGCTGCAGAGCGAGTACTCGCTGTGGACCCGGGAGATCGAGGCAGAGATCCTGCCGACGCTCGACGAGCTGGGCATCTCGCTCGTGCCGTTCAGCCCGCTCGGCAAGGGCTTCCTCACGGGCACCGTGAACACGTCGACCGAGTTCACCCCGGGGGACGTCCGCACCCTCATCCCGCGCTTCACCGAGGAGAACCGGGCCGCGAACCAGGCGCTGGTCGACCTCGTCGAGGAGGTCGCCGCAGCCCACCGGGCGACCCCGGCCCAGGTCGCGCTGGCCTGGTTGCTGGCCCAGCGGCCGGACATCGTCCCCATCCCGGGCACGCGCCGGCTGTCGCGCATCGAGGAGAACCTGGGCGCGGTCACGCTCGACCTTCCCGCGGCCGACCTCACGGCGCTGGGCGAGGCCGCCGAGCGCCTGGGCGTCGCCGGGGCGCGCTACAACGAGGCGATGCAGGCGATGACCGGGCTGTAGCCGGCGCCGGCCGGGCTCGCACACGGCGAGTGCGGAGCTCTTGTGCGACACGCCAGGCGTGT
>NZ_JAMXIO010000055.1:0-18223 GCF_059651515.1 Oerskovia sp. 140933 | reverse complement strand
GGATCCGTCCGGTCGGCCCCACGGCCGTCGGTGCTGGTGCCGGTGCCGCTCGCCGGCGTCAGACCGCGGGCGCGGTCGGAGCCCCGCCCCCGGCGGGCCCCCCGGAGAGGTCCGCACCGGCACGGTCGCGCACGTCCCGGCGCAGGATCCCGACCGCGAGCAGCGCCTGCCCCGCGAGGTACGTGAGCATGACCCAGAACCCCGACGACAGCGGCCCGGGCACCTCGAAGCCGGGGACGAACGCGCCGAGGGCGATGAGCGCGTCGGACACGAGGAAGATCGCCCCGCCGAGCCCCGCCACCCGGTCGACCCCGGTCGACAGGACCCCCATGGACGCGAGACAGACGCCGTAGAGCACGACGGGGAGCAGCAGCGCGCCTGCGTGCGGGGCGCACAGCGCCACGAGCACCACGAGAGCGAGCGCGTACGGCACGAGCAGGAGCGGGCGGCGCAGCACGCTCCGGGCCCGCAGGGGCCAGAACGCGGTGACGTAGGCGAGCTGCGCGAGCAGGAAGAACCCGACCATGGTCAGGAACGAGGCGTCCCCGCTCGACAGGTCGGGCGCGGAGTCGCCGAGCCACGAGAAGGTCAGTGCGACGAGCGTCCAGCGCACGAGCCGCGAGCGTCGTGCGGTGCTCGTCGTCGGCCCGGCGGTCGGCGCGGCGGCCGGCCCGGCGGTCGCCGCCCACACCGCGAGCGCGAGCAGCGGCACGACGAACCACTGGGTCACGGTCGCGACCTGCTCGGCCCCGGTCAGGTGGGCCGTCAGGTGCACGGCCGACAGCAGGAGGAACGCCCCGGCCGCGAGCGCCGCGAGGGGGCGGCGGAACAGCGACGTCAACGGGACAGGGGTGCGCGAGACGCGCGAGATCGAGGCGACCACGGTGCTCCCTTTCGAAGCAGGGGGCGTCCCGGACCCCGGGCGCCCCAGCAGCGCGGCACCGTTGCCGCGCCGACCTGGGAACACGGTAGGGCCTCAGAGCTCGATCGAGTACATCCGTGAGCCGTCCTTCTTCTCGTAGCCGAGGCTCGCGTAGAGCCCGTGGGCCCCGGACGGGTTCTCGGTGTCGACGTCGAGCTCGGCGTACTCGACCCCGCCCGCCTTGTACGCGGCCATGCCCGCGCTCAGCAGCGCGACCGCGATCTTGCGCCCGCGGTAGTCCCTGCGCACCCCGAGGGTCTCGGTGTACCCGCTCGAGTACCCCGCGACGGGCCAGTCCTGCTCGTAGCGCCCGGACAGGAGGTACCCGGCCACGACGGGGCCGTCGGGCCCGGTGCTCGCGCGGGGAGCGACGCCGTCGGGCCCGGTGCTCGTGGCGGGGGTGTCGTCGACGACGAGCACGCTCCACTCGGGTGCGAACATGCTGCGGCCGTGCACCCAGGACTCGGGGGTCGCCGGCTCGCTGCCCCAGTGGTCGCGGAACGCGTCGTTGTGCGCGAGGCGCGTGGCCTCGTCGAGCTCGGGCGACCACGGCACGACCCGCAGCCCCTCGCCCAGCGTGACCTCCGGGACGGGTAGCGAGAGGTCGCGTCGGAGGGTCGAGTAGAAGCGGGTCGCGGTGAAGCCCGCGGCCTCGAACAGGCGGCGCTCGGGCGCGTCGTCGTCCTGGACGTAGCCCGCGATCCGCGCGGGCAGCTCCTTGCCCGAGGCGGCGAGGAGCTGGCGGGCACGGGCGGTGGACCAGGCGAGGACCTGACGCCCGACGGCGCGTCCCCGCCACTGCGGGTGGACGGCGCCCTGGACGAACGCCCGCACGACCGTCGTGTCGCCGGGGCGGGTGTCGACCGACGCGTAGGCGCGCGGCTCACCGTCCGCGTCGAGCCCGACGAGGGTGTCGCGGGGCAGGTCGCGCCAGTCGCCCTCGAAGATCTCCTCGGTCTCCTCGAGCGACGTGCGGAACGGGTGCTGGTCGTGCTCCTCGACGGCCGAGACCAGGCGGAAGAGCGCGGGCGCGTCCGCGACCGCCAGGGGACGCCAGGTCAGGCCGTCGACCTGCGGGACGGGCACCTCGGCGGGTGGGGCGGCGCGCTCGGCGATCGGGGCGAGCGGCTGGCGGGTGGTGGGAGCGGAGGTCATGCGCACCACGCTAGGTCGCCGCGCCGGACGCGGCACCCTGTTTTCGCGGACGGCCCGACGGCGCCGCGACCCCCGGCGTTACAGTGCCGCTCATGTCCCACGACGCCGCCGACGCCCGATCCGCCGCCTTCTCCGAGGCCCTGCGCACCCGCGTCGTCGTGGCCGACGGCGCCATGGGGACCATGATCCAGGAGCAGGACCCGAGCCTCGAGGACTACCAGCAGCTCGAGGGCTGCAACGAGATCCTCAACGTCTCCCGCCCCGACATCATCGCGGCCGTGCACGACGCGTACCTCGCGGTCGGCGTGGACTGCGTCGAGACCAACACGTTCGGCGCCAACTGGTCCAACCTGTCGGACTACGACGTCGAGGACCGCATCCGCGAGCTCGCCGCGGCCGGTGCGCGGATCGCGCGCGAGCGCGCCGACGCGTGGTCGACGCCCGAGCAGCCGCGCTGGGTCCTGGGCTCGATGGGCCCGGGGACCAAGCTGCCGAGCCTGGGGCACACGACCTACGCGAACCTGCGCGACACGTTCGCCGAGCAGGCCGCGGGCCTGCTCGACGGCGGCGTCGACGCGATCCTCGTCGAGACGAGCCAGGACCTGCTCCAGGCCAAGGCTGCGGTCAACGGCTCGCGCGCCGCGATGCGCGAGGTCGGGCGTTCGGTGCCGGTCATCGTGCAGGTCACGGTCGAGACCACGGGCACCATGCTCATGGGGTCGGAGATCGGCGCGGCGCTGACCACGCTCCAGTCGCTCGGGGTCGACGCGATCGGGCTGAACTGTGCGACGGGTCCCGCCGAGATGAGCGAGCACCTGCGCCACCTGGCCAAGCACGCCGAGATCCCGGTGACGTGCATGCCCAACGCCGGACTGCCCGTGCTGGGAGCGAACGGGGCCTCGTACCCGCTCACGCCGAGCGAGCTCGCGGCGGCCCACACCCAGTTCGTCACGGAGTTCGGCCTGGGGCTCGTGGGCGGGTGCTGCGGCACGACGCCCGAGCACCTGCGTCAGGTCGTCGAGGCCGTGCGCGCCCGTCCGGTCGCCCCGCGCAGCCCCGCGCGCGAGAACGGCGTCGCGAGCCTGTACTCGCACGTCGACTTCCACCAGGACTCGGCGTTCCTCGCGATCGGCGAGCGCACCAACGCGAACGGCTCCAAGGCGTTCCGCGACGCGATGCTCGCCGAGAACTGGGAGGAGTGCGTCCAGATCGCGCGCGCCCAGACGCGCGACGGCGCCCACCTGCTGGACGTGTGCATCGACTACGTGGGGCGCGACGGCGTCGCGGACGCCCGCGAGGTCGTCTCGCGCCTGGCGAGCGCGTCCACGCTCCCCCTCGTGATCGACTCGACCGAGCCGGCCGTGATCCAGGCGGGTCTCGAGCTCGTGGGCGGGCGCGCCGTCGTGAACTCGGTGAACTTCGAGGACGGCGACGGGCCCACGTCACGGTTCGCACGCATCATGCCGCTCGTCAAGGAGCACGGCGCCGCGGTCATCGCGCTCACGATCGACGAGGAGGGGCAGGCCCGCACGGCGTCGAAGAAGGTCGAGATCGCGTCGCGGCTCATCGACACGCTCGTGGACGACTGGGGTGTGCGGCTCGACGACATCGTCGTCGACACCCTCACGTTCCCCATCGCGACGGGTCAGGAGGAGACGCGGCGCGACGCGATCGAGACGATCGAGGCGATCCGCGCCCTCGTCGCGCGATACCCCGGCGTGCACACCACGCTCGGCGTCTCCAACGTGTCGTTCGGCCTCAACCCCGCCGCCCGCACCGTGCTCAACTCGGTGTTCCTGCACGAGGCCACGCAGGCCGGGCTGGACTCCGCGATCGTGCACGCCGCGAAGATCCTGCCCCTCGCCTCGATCCCCGACGAGCAGCGACAGGCAGCGCTCGACCTCGTGTGGGACAAGCGCGCGTACGACGCCGAGGGCAACCTCACGCACGACCCCCTGGCCCACCTCCTCGACCTCTTCTCCGGCGTCGACTCCGCGGCCCTCAAGGACGCGCGTGCGGCCGAGATGGCCGCGCTGCCCGTGGGCCCACGCCTCGAACGGCGCATCGTCGACGGTGAGCGCAAGGGCCTCGAGGCCGACGTCGACGAGGCGCTCGCCTCCGGGCTGGGCGCCCTGCAGATCGTCAACGAGCACCTCCTGGAGGGCATGAAGGTCGTCGGCGAGCTGTTCGGCAAGGGCGAGATGCAGCTCCCGTTCGTGCTGCAGTCCGCCGAGGTCATGAAGACCGCGGTCGCGCTCCTCGAGCCGCACATGGAACGTGTCGAGGGCCAGGACTCCTCGAAGGGCACCATCGTCCTGGCGACCGTGCGCGGCGACGTGCACGACATCGGCAAGAACCTCGTCGACATCATCCTCACCAACAACGGGTACACGGTCGTCAACATCGGCATCAAGCAGTCGATCGGCGCCATGATCGACGCCGCCGAGGAGCACGACGCCGACGTGATCGGCATGTCGGGGCTCCTCGTGAAGTCGACCGTCGTCATGCGCGAGAACCTCGAGGAGCTCGCCACGCGCGGGCTCGCGTCCCGCTGGCCCGTCCTCCTGGGCGGCGCGGCGCTGACCCGCACGTACGTCGAGGACGACCTCGCGGGCATCTTCCCGGGCGAGGTCCGCTACGCACGCGACGCGTTCGAAGGTCTGCGGCTCATGGAACCGCTCGTCCGCGTGGCGCGGGGAGAGGCGCGCGACGCCGTCGGGCTGCCTCCCCTCAAGAAGCGCCGGCACGCGACCGTGACCGTGACGCAGACCCCCGTCGAGGACCTGCCCGCCCGGTCCGACGTCGCCGCGGACACCCCCGTGCCCACCCCGCCCTTCTGGGGCACGCGCATCGTCAAGGGCATCCAGCTCGCCGACTACGCCGCGTTCCTCGACGAGCGGGCCACGTTCATGGGCCAGTGGGGGCTCAAGCCCGGTCGCGGCGACGACGGAGCCTCCTACGAAGAGCTCGTCGAGACCGAGGGACGCCCGCGCCTCAACGCGTGGCTCGAGCAGATCCGCACCGACGGGATCGTCGACCCGTCCGTGATCTACGGCTACTTCCCGGTGTGGTCGGAGGGCGACGACGTGGTCGTGGCGCACCACGGGCCGGGGCTCGCGGGCATCGGGGCGCCCGACGGCGGCTCGGGCGGCCAGGCGGACACCGAGCGGTTGCGCTTCACGTTCCCCCGGCAACGCCGCGACCGGCACCTGTGCCTCGCCGACTTCGTCAAGCCCCGCTCCTGGGTCGAGGAGACCGGGCGCTACGACGTCCTGCCCGTCCAGCTCGTGACCGTGGGCGACACTGTCGACGTCCACACCGCCAAGCTCTTCGCCGCGAACAGGTACCGCGAGTACATCGAGCTGCACGGCCTGTCCGTGCAGCTCACCGAGGCGCTCGCCGAGATGTGGCACACGCGCGTGCGCTCCGAGCTGGGAATCGGCGACGACGACCCCTCGGACGTCCAAGGGATGTTCGACCTCGACTACCGCGGGGCGAGGTTCTCGCTGGGGTACCCCGCGTGCCCCGACATGGAGGACCGCCGCAAGGTCGTCGAGCTGCTCAAGCCCGAGCGGGTCGGTGTGGTGCTGTCCGACGAGCTGCAGCTGCACCCCGAGCAGTCGACGGACGCGTTCGTGCTGCATCATCCGGAGGCCAAGTACTTCAGCGTGTGACCCGCTCCCGTTGACATTCAACTTCGCATAGACGAGATTGTCTGTCATGGCGATCCTCGATGTCCACGACACCGCGCGACAGCTCGGGGTATCGGTACGTCAGGTGCAGCACCTCGTCGCCGAAGGCGACCTGACCGGCCTCGCGCGCGGCGCGATCGACTCCGGGTCGGTGGACCGGTTCCTCGCAGTGCGGGGGCGCGCGCGCTCTCGCCCGTGGGCCGCTCCGACCGCCTGGGGCGCGATCGCGATCCTGTCCGGCGTCGACGCGTCATGGATGGGCTCGACCCAACGGTCCAGGCTGAGAGCGCGGCTCCGAGCGACGACCGCGGAAGGCCTCGTCGCCCTGACCCGGGGTCGCGCTCGAACCGCGCGGTTCACCGGCCATCCGTCAGCCGCCGGACGGGTGCGGACGCAGATCGTCGACACGCGCGACATCGCGACACGACTCGGACTCGCGCAGTCCGACGACGTCGACGGGTACGTGGCAGCCGAGGAGATCGACGACCTAGCACGGCGGTTCGCGCTCGTGCCCGACGACATGGGCCGCTACACCCTGCGGGGAACCGACTTTCCCCTCGAGATCGTGCGGCGCCTGGCGAGCACCGACGTGATCCTCGCCGCGCTCGGCCTCGGGGAGTCGCTCGACGCTCGCGAGCGCCGAGCCGGACTCGACGCGCTCGCGCGTGCGCTGGAGAAAATTCGTGGCTGACCGGCCGACGATCGCCGTCCCCACACCGTCCGGTGGTTGGGGCACGCCGTGGCCGAACGTCGCGGAGATCGAGGCAGCGCTTCCCCACACGACGTGGACACTGGTCGGCGGCCTCATGGCTCAGCTCCACAGCATCGCGCACGGGCTCGACGTGGTCCGACCGACCAACGACGTCGACATCGTGCTGCACGTGGAGACCACCCGGGGAGTCGCCACGGCGGCCGCTAACGCGCTGGAGAGCCTGGGATACGCGATGCTCACTCCTCTCGATCCACGCGAACGCACCGCCCACCGGTTCGTTCGAGGGTCCGAGACGGTCGACGTGCTCGTGGGCAGCATCGATGTCGTGGACGTCCTCGTCGCCGACCACGCTGCACCGCGGCTGCTCGGAACGCTACGGGGACGCGAGATGGTCACGATCGAGGGTGGGACACAGGCTCTGCGCCGCACCGTGAACGCTCACCTGTCCATCACACCCTCGCGCGCCACGACGATCAGCGTTCCCGGCGTCTTCGGCGCGCTCGTCCTCAAGGCTGCCGCGTACCAGACGGACTCGCGCGATCCGGCGCGACACCTCCAGGACGCCGCCGCCCTCCTCTGCTGCCTGGACGACCCCTTCACCGAGCGTGCGCTCTTCACGGGCTCTGACCGACGGCGCGTCCAGACCCTGGTCAACGCTGTTCCGGACCATGCCCGGTCCTGGGCCGCGATCCCCGCCGAGGCACGACGCGACGGCCAGGCGGCCTTGCGCATCCTCGCAGCCGGCTAGCAAGCTGACAGGGACACCCGTGTCCGGGCGATGAGTTCTCCCCCGCCGTCCGGTCTACCCCCTGACCACGCCACCGACCCACCGGAGCGCATCATGGGATCGATCGAGATCGAGCTGTTCACGACCCTGGACCTCGTCGGGCAGGCGCCCGGTGGTCCCGACGAGGACCCGGAGAACGGCTTCCCGTTCGGGGGCTGGCAGGCTCCTCTGCTGGACGACGTCGCCGGGGCGCAGGTCGCGGCCGCGTACGAGGGCACCGACGCCCTGCTGCTCGGACGCCGCACCTACGACATCTTCGCCGCCTACTGGCCTCGGCAGGACGACGAGTTCGGCATGCTCTTCAACCGCATCCCCAAGTACGTCGCGTCGCGCGGGACACCCGACCTGTCCTGGGCGGGGTCCACGCTGCTCGGCCGCGACCTCGCGGCGGCCGTCCGCGAGGTGCGTGACCGGCACGAGCACGTCAAGGTCGTCGGCAGCCTGGACCTGGTCCAGTCGTTGCTGCGCGACAAGCTGTTCGACCGCCTCGACCTGTGGGTCCACCCGATCGTGCTCGGTGTCGGGAAGTCGGTGTTCGACGGCGGTGCCGTGCCCACCAACCTCACGCTCCTCGAGCCGCCCGCGGCCAGCCCTGCGGGCACCGTGCTGCTGCGCTACGGCCTTGCGGACGGCACGCCCGCGACGGGCGACATGACCGCGACCGACGGGGGCACGGCCGGATGAGACGGGACGGCTCATGGTGATCCAGCGCCTGGACAACGTCGGCATCGTCGTCGCCGACCTCGACGCGGCGATCGCGTTCTTCGTCGAGCTCGGCATGGAGCTCGAGGGCAGGACCCCCATCGAGGGCGCCTGGGCGCAGCGCGTCGTCGGCCTCGACGAGATGCGGTCGGAGATCGCGATGCTGCGTGTCCCCGACGGCCCCGGTCGGCTCGAGCTGGCCAGCTACCGGTCACCGGCCCCCGTCGACGTCGGGCTGGGTACCGCACCGTCGAACACCCTGGGGCTGCACCGGGTGATGTTCGCTGTCGACGACATCGACGACACGGTGGAGCGGCTCCGCGGCCACGGGGCCGAGCTCGTGGGCGAGATCGCCCGGTTCGAGGACGCCTACCGGCTCTGCTACCTCCGCGGACCGGAGGGGATCATCGTCGCCCTGGCCGAGGAGCTCGGATGACGAGGGGCGCGCCTCGTCGCCCGCGTGCCTGAGCGCCGCCCTCGCGGCCGGACCTCGCCTGTCGTGACCATCGTCACCTTCGTACACTGCGAGGCATGACATCACGCATCAGCGAGCTGGTCCTCGACTGCGCCGACCCCGAGCTGCTCGCGCGGTTCTGGAGCGGTGTCCTCGGTTACGTCGAGCTCGGGCGGGAGGACGGGGCGATCGAGATCGGCCCGTCCGACGTCGGGTTCGGCGGCCTCCAGCCGACCATCGTCCTGAGCCCCAGCGACGACCCGAAGACCGGCAAGCTCCCCCTGCACATCGACCTCAACGCCACCGACCGTGACCAGGACGCCGAGCTCGACCGTCTGCTCGCGCTGGGCGCACGTCACGCGGACGTCGGGCAGACGGGAGAGGAGCCGTGGCACGTGCTGGCCGACCCCGAGGGCAACGAGTTCTGCCTCCTGCGCAGGCGCCTCGACCCCTGACGGGTCACGCCGCCTGAGGCGCCGTCACCAACCCGTGCCACCGTTCGAGCCGCTCCACGAGCAGCGTTCCGGCGGCCACGAGCGGCAGCAGGACGAGGTTCCCGACCAGCATGGTGCGCAGGAACGGCAGCCCGGCGACGTAGCTCGCCACGAGCCCGTCCCAGCCGGCCGGGTACCAGATCCCACGCCCCTGGAACCAGACGCCGAAGTTGGTCCAGAGGAAGAACCACAGCGACCCGCCCACGCCCAGCCCGGCGGCGGCACCGAGCCGTCCCCACCCCGACGTGTTCCGGGTCAGCAGCGCCCCGAGCCCGATCACGAGCCAGGCGCTCCACGTGAACAGCGCGATCGACGTGTTGCCGAGCACGAGGTCCGACACCACGACGACGACCAGCGGAGCCAGGAACGCCAGGCGATGCCGCACCAGCACCGCGGCGGCGAACGCGGCCGAGGTGACGAGCTCGAGGTTGGGCGGTGCGCCGATCTCCTCGCGCACGAGGCGGAACACCACGGCGAGCGCCACCACAGCGACGGCGAGCGCTGGGCGCCACCAACGGGTCAGAAGGTCTCGAGCTTCCACGTGATCTCGTCTCCCGTCTCGGTCACGAGGGAGCCGGCACCGACCTGGGCCATCTCACCGTTCACGTACAGGGCCCAGAACTCCTTGGCGGACTCCTGCGCCTCCCGGCCCTCGATGCCGGTGACGAACGCGTTCTCGCCCTCGCCCTGCACCACGGCGGTCGGGTCGGCGGCGACGAGGAGCTCGAGCGCGGTCTTGCCGGCCACGCCCTCGTAGGAGAGCTCGGGAGCGTCGTCGGCGGACTCGGCCGCCTCGTCCGCAGCGTCGTCGGAGGCGTCGTCGGACGCGACCGAGGACGAGGCAGAGGTGTCGTCCGCCGGAGCCTCGTCGGCCGTACCGCAACCGGCCAGGAGGCCGACGGCGAGCAGGAGGGAGGCCAGGGCGGTCAGAGAGCGTACCGAGGTGCCGGCACGAAGAGTCTGGGGGTTCACACCGCGCAGTCTACGAACGGTCGCCCCACGGGGGGACGACCGCCCAGCAGACGGGACGTCAGGCGTCGATGCGCGCCCTGTCCAGCCCCGCGGCCCCCGCGATGATGAAGTCCTTGCGCGGCGCGACGTCCGATCCCATGAGGAGCTCGAACACCCGCTCGGCCGACTCGGCGTGCTCGGCGGTGACGCGTCGCAGCGTGCGGTGACGCGGGTCCATGGTGGTCTCCGCGAGCTGGTCGGCGTCCATCTCCCCCAGGCCCTTGTAGCGCTGGATGTCCTCCTTGTAGCGCTTGCCCGACTTGTCGAGCTTCTTGAGGACGTCGCGCAGCTCGGCCTCGGAGTACGTGTAGATGTACTCGTTCTTGCGCGAACCCGCGCCGATGACCTCGACGCGGTGCAGCGGCGGCACGGCCGCGTAGACCCGGCCCGCGTCCACGAGGGGGCGCATGTACCGGAAGAAGAGCGTGAGCAGGAGCGTGCGGATGTGCGCCCCGTCGACGTCGGCGTCCGTCATGAGCACGACCTTGCCGTAGCGCGCGGCCTCGAGGTCGAACGACCGGCCCGAGCCCGCCCCGATGACCTGGATGATCGCGGCGCACTCCGCGTTGCGGAGCATGTCGGTGACCGAGGCCTTCTGGACGTTGAGGATCTTCCCGCGGATGGGCAGGAGCGCCTGGAAGTCGGAGCTGCGCGCGAGCTTGGCGGTACCGAGCGCGGAGTCGCCCTCCACGATGAAGAGCTCGCTGCGCGCGACGTCGTCGCTGCGGCAGTCCGCGAGCTTGGACGGCAGCGAGGACGTCTCCAGGGCGTTCTTGCGCCGCGAGATCTCCTTCTGCTTGCGCGCGGTGATGCGTGCGCGCATCTCGGCGACGACCTTGTCCAGCAGGAGCGAGGCCTGCGTCTTCTCGTCGCGCTTGGTCGACGTCAGCATGGCACCGAGCTGCTGCTCGATGACGCGTGCCACGATGGCCCGCACGGGGGCCGTGCCGAGGACCTCCTTGGTCTGGCCTTCGAACTGCGGCTCGGCCAGGCGCACGGTCAGCACCGCGGTCAGGCCGGCGAGCACGTCGTCCTTCTCGATGCGCTCGGACGCGTCCTTGGTGGACACCTTGAGGCGGCGCGCGTTGGACTCGACGCCCTTGCGCAGGATCTTGAGCAGCCCGGCCTCGAAGCCCGCGAGGTGCGAGCCGCCCTTGGGCGTCGAGATGATGTTGACGAAGGTCCGCAGCTCGGTGTCGTAGCCCGTGCCCCAGCGCAGCGCCACGTCGACCTCGCAGTCGCGCGTGACCTCCTGCGAGGTCAGGTGCCCGCGGTCGTCGAGGACGGGCACGGTCTCCTTGAAGGTGCCCGAGCCGGTCAGGTGCCAGGTCGCGGTGACCGCGGGGTCGGGGGCGAGGAAGTCGACGAAGTCGACCGTGCCGCCCGAGTGCTGGAAGCTCTCCTCGACCGGGCCGTCGGCTCCGGGGGTCCCGGCCAGGCCGCGCTCGTCGCGCAGCGTGATCTTGAGACCGGGCACCAGGAACGTCGTCTGGCGAGCGCGCGTCACGAGCTCGTCGTAGGAGAACACCGCGGACTTGGGGAAGACCTGCCGGTCCGCCCAGTAGCGCACGCGCGTACCCGTCTTGCCGCGCGGAGCCTTGCCGACCACAGCCAGCTCGGAGCGCTCGACGAACGGGGTGAACGCCGCGTCCGGGTCCGGACCCGTCCTGGGGTCAGCGAAGACGCCGGGCTCGCCGCGGTGGAACGTCATGCGGTACGTCTTGGAACCGCGGTCCACCTCGACGTCGAGGCGCGAGGACAGGGCGTTGACGACCGATGCCCCCACGCCGTGCAGGCCGCCCGACGCCGTGTAGGAACCGCCGCCGAACTTCCCGCCCGCGTGCAGCTTGGTGAAGACGACCTCCACACCGCTGAGGCCCGTCTTGGGCTCGATGTCCACGGGGATGCCGCGACCGTTGTCCTTGACGGTCACCGAGGTGTCGGCGTGCAGCACGACCTCGATCGCGTCGCAGTTGCCGGCGAGGGCCTCGTCGACCGAGTTGTCGATGATCTCCCACAGGCAGTGCATGAGTCCGCGCGAGTCGGTGGACCCGATGTACATGCCGGGTCGCTTGCGGACGGCCTCCAGCCCTTCGAGGACGGAGAGGTGCCGCGCGGTGTAGCTGGACTCAGAGGTGGTCGTCACGAAGGGAAAGCCTAGACGCTGCCGCCCACACTCCCCGCCCGCCGGGCCGGTGCGGCCCCGACCTCCACACGACCCCGACGTATTCCCCGGACCGCGCGGCTACGCGGGTAGCGAACCCGGGCCTTTTCGGTACGAGGAACCCGCGGCGAGATGATTACATGGTCACGTGACTGCTACGACGACTCAACCGCTGACCGTGGCCGACCGTTGCGACCGCTGCGGCGCCCAGGCGTACGTGCGCGTGACCATGCCGAGTGGGGAGCTGCTCTTCTGCGCCCACCACGCCCGCGCGCACGCCGCTGCCTTCGCAGACATCGCGACGCACGTCCAGGACGAGACCGACCGCCTGCTCGCCGAGCACGGCGCCCGCTGACGCGACCCGGCGCGCGCTCGCAGCGCGCCGCACTCCTGAACCCCGGACGGTGACCTCACCGGCCGGGGTTCTTTCGTCCCCGGCGACGACCCGAGGGTGAGGCGTCAGCGGGGCGCGCGCTCCGCCGTCGGGCCTGCGGCTGCCCGACGGCGCGGGCCGTCGCCCCAGGGCCTCCCCGCCCGACGGCGCCACGCCCCTCCCGGCCCCGACGCACCGGCGGAGGACGAACCCGGGCGACGACGCGAGAAGGCCCCCCCCCGGGCGGGGGGGGGGGCCTTCTCGGCACCGCGGGTGGCGACTGCCGGGACGATCAGTCCAGGTAGTCGCGCAGGACCTGCGAGCGGCTCGGGTGACGCAGCTTCGACATGGTCTTGGACTCGATCTGACGGATGCGCTCACGCGTCACGCCGTAGACCTTGCCGATCTCGTCGAGCGTCTTGGGCTGGCCGTCGCTCAGGCCGAAGCGCATCGAGACCACGCCGGCCTCGCGCTCGGAGAGCGTGTCGAGCACCTGGTGCAGCTGCTCCTGGAGCAGCGTGAAGCTCACGGCGTCCGCGGGGACCACGGCCTCCGAGTCCTCGATGAGGTCACCGAACTCGCTGTCACCGTCCTCGCCGAGCGGCGTGTGCAGCGAGATGGGCTCGCGGCCGTACTTCTGGACCTCGACGACCTTCTCGGGGGTCATGTCGAGCTCCTTGGCGAGCTCCTCCGGGGTGGGCTCGCGGCCCAGGTCCTGGAGCATCTGGCGCTGCACGCGGGCCAGCTTGTTGATGACCTCGACCATGTGCACCGGGATGCGGATGGTGCGCGCCTGGTCGGCCATGGCACGCGTGATCGCCTGACGGATCCACCACGTCGCGTAGGTCGAGAACTTGTAGCCCTTGGTGTAGTCGAACTTCTCGACCGCACGGATCAGACCGAGGTTTCCCTCCTGGATCAGGTCCAGGAACAGCATGCCGCGGCCCGTGTAGCGCTTGGCGAGGGAGACGACCAGACGCAGGTTGGCCTCGAGCAGGTGGTTCTTGGCCCGGCGCCCGTCCGAGGAGATCCACTCGAGCTCACGACGCAGCTTGGGCTCGAACGTGTCGCCAGAGCCCAGGCGCTCCTCGGCGAACAGGCCGGCCTCGATGCGCTTGGCGAGCTCGACCTCCTGCTCGGCGTTCAGCAGCGCGACCTTGCCGATCTGCTTGAGGTAGTCCTTGACCGGGTCCGCCGTGGCGCCCGCGGTCACGACCTGCTGCGCCGGGGCGTCGTCGTCGTCCGCGTCGGAGTACACGAAGCCGCGCGACTCGTCGGGCTCCTCGCCCGACTTGGCCGCGGGAGCGGCGGTGTCGGTGTCCTCGTCGGCTTCGACCAGGTCCTCGACCACGACCTCCTCGGAGTCCTCGTCGTCCTTGGCGCCCCGCTTGCGTCGCGTGGTCGCCGCAGCCTTGGGCGCGGCCGTCTTGGCCGTCGCGGCACGCTTGCGCGTCGCGGGGGCCTTCGCGGCGGGTGCCGGGGTGTCCCCGCTCGCCGCGTCCGCCGCGTCGGCCTCGGCCGCAGCCGTGGCCGCCGCCGTGCGCGTCGTGGTGACGGCGCCGGCCCGGGGGGTCGTCGCCTTCTTGGTCGCGGGCTTGACCGCCCGCGACGTCGTGGTGGAGCGCGAGGAGGTGGCGGCGGCGACCTTGGTCGCGACGGGGATCTCGACCTCGACACCGGCACCGGCCAGTGCACGGAGCACGGCCTTCAGTCGCTTGGGGTCGCCGATCGTCGCGCTCTCGCAGGCGTTGCGGAAGCTCTCGGCGTCGACCCGACCGTTCTCACTCCCCTTGCGCAGGAGGTCCTGCAGGGCGGGGTGTTCGAACTCGTGCGGGAGAGCGGGGTTCTGTGAAGAGGGCGCCACAAACCGACCTTTCGGCAATCACTGGAGGGGCGTGCCCGGGAGATCGGAGGACTCTCGGATCATGTGCGGACACCTATATTGTACCGGCCGAACCGTCGACGGGCGCCGGTGAAGACTGTCACGACGCGGGTGAGTTGCCGCCGACAGGCCTGCACACGTCCATCCCGCTGGATGTCGTCCCCTGGTCAACGCCTCGGCAGCACCGAAGATTCCCCCGGGTGATGGGTCTCGTCACACCCGACGACGACCCCACGGGCGGCCCGGCGAGCCCCTCTGGCCGCACAGGTCAGCGCCGGTCCCTTTCAGGCCCGGTCGGGCTTGACCGCGAGGACGGGGCAGGGCGAGTCGAGCAGGATCCGCTGCGCGTTCGATCCGAGGATCAGCTTGCCGACAGGGCTGCGGCGCCGCAGACCGATCACGATCAGCTCGGCGTGGTGGGCCTCGGCCGTCGCGACCAGGTCCTCGGCGAGCTCACCCGTGCCCGGGACGAGCCGGTGGCCCAGGCCCACGGCGTCGAGCGGGGCCGTGATCCGGGCGATCTCCTCGACGCGCTCCCCCTCCTGCTCGGGCAGGGACCGGCCGTCCTTGTCGCTCACGACCACCAGGAGCTCGACCCGCCGTGCGATCGCCTCGTCGACGGCGGTCGAGAGCGCCTCGCGCCCCTCGGGGGTGGACAGGTAGCCGACTACGACCGTCATGGGAATCCTCCGTCATGCCTGTCGGCACGCTTGCTGGCGCGTGGAGCGAGGGCGCTCGGGCCGCGAGCCGGGACCACCCCGGCAGGTGCGACGGTACCGGAACACCCCGCGATCCTCACCTCGCCCCACGCCCCGGCGACCGCGCCCACCCGGGGGCGAGCCCGGCCTCCAGCGCGCTCTCGACGAGCAGGGCCAGCCGGTAGCCCCGGTCCGCCGCCAGCGCGGCGGCGAGGCGGTCCGTCGCGACGACGCCGTCGCCGTCCCACCACGCGAGGAGCGCGAGCAGCGTCAGTGCCGGGGCCTGCGCGCCCCGTCGCCCGGCCCCCGCCACGGCCTCGAGGACGTCGCGCGCGCACCGAGCCCGGCCGGGTTCTGGCGGCAGGCCGACCTCGGGGTCGACGATGCCCGCGAGCACCGAGGCGGTCCCCGTCTCGACCCGCTCCCCCGCGACGGCGGCGGCCGTGAGCGAGGCGAGCTCCTCGTTCCCGGCGACGAACGACAGGAGCACGGCGTCGCGCACGGGGACGCTCTCGAGCGCCGCCTCGAGACGTCCCAGGAGCACGGCGGGAAGGACCGCGGCGACTCCGCGCGTTCCGTCGACGCCCGCCTCCGCCGCACGACGGTGCTCCTCGACGAGGCCCGTGGCCTCCCGCCACGCGTCGAGCCCCTCGGCGCGCCAGGCGGCGAGCGCCTCGAGGTCCTGGGTGGCGAGGGCGGCCTCCCGCCGGGCGCGCGAGCGGGCCGCTGCCCGGGAGGCCCGACGCCGGTCCACGGCGTCGAGCACCGGGATCGAGGTGGCGTGCGCCCGGCTGGTCGCCACGGTGGCGCCCGCGAGGACCATGTGCGCCCCCACCTCCGTCGACTCGAGGTCCTCGAGGGAGCGGCCGCCGGCGGGGCAGCACGCCGCGTCGGGGCAGTCGGCGGCGTGGTAGCCGGTCGCGGTGACGACCCAGACCTCGGGCGTCCCCAGCACGCCCTCCGCGGCGTCGGTCCAGTGCTCGACGGCGGCGCGCTCGCGGGCGGCCGGCGCTCCCCCGGCGCGCAGGTCGGCGTCTGCGTAGACCACGAGGACCGCGCGGGCGGCGCCGTCCGAGCAGAGGTGCGCCACGAGGGTCCTGGCCACCTGCGGCCCGTGCTCGAGGTCCGCCAGGTCGTCGAGGTCGACGCGTGCGACGAGGCCGACCCTCCCACGCGGCGCACGCAGGCTGACCAGGACCGCGCTGTCCTGCGGTCGGTAGCCGAGACGGAAGGGGACGTAGGCGAGCAGCTCGCGGGGCCCGCGGGCCCGGATCGTCGTTGTCATGCCGGGCATCTCATCGCGTCCGGGGCGCGTGCGGGGCGGATCCCGGGTCCTGTGGACGGCCGGGTGGACTGTGGTCGAACCCCGGGCGTTGCAATGACTACGGTGTGGGGGTGCGTCGCCCACCCCTCTCGCCCGTCAGCCCGACCGTTCGGCTGCGCTCGGTACCGGTCGTCCTCGCCTCCGTGTGCGTCCTGACGGGCCTGCTCGCGGGCTGCACCGCGACGTCCCCCACGCCGGACGGTGACCGGTCCGGTGCCCCTGCCGCGGGCGCCGTCGACGTCGACGTCCCCGAGGAAGGCTCCCTCGCGCCCGAGGCGTCCATGCCTCCGTTCGACGACACCTCCGTCGCAGGCTCGCTCGTCGACGGATTCCCCGCCGACGTCGTCCCCGTGCCCCCGGACGCCCAGGTCCTCGCGAGCTCCGCGACCGACACCGAGGGGTCCGCCCTGCGGCAGGTCACGCTCAACCTCTCCTGCACGACGACGGTCCAGGAGGTCCTCGACTTCTACGCGGGCGCGATGGCGACCGCGGGCTTCACGGCACTGGCAGGGTCCGCCCCGGGAGGGCTCAGCGGCCAGGTCGCGTTCAACCGGGTGGGCGCGGACGGCGCGATCGAGACCCTGTTCGTCGGCGTGCTCGACACGACGGACGCCCGCCTCGTGACGGTCAGCGGCCAGGTCGTCCCGCCCGCGTGACCTAGGCTGCCCTCATGCCTGCTGACGCCCCCGCGCCCGCTCCGTCCCTGCCGGTCGACCGTGAGAACCTCCGGCCCGACGTCGACACCGCCCTCCGCGGGTTCCTCGACGCCCAACGAACCCAGCTCGCCGCCATCAGCGCCGACGCCGCTCCGCTCGCCGAGGCGACCGCCGCCCTGCTGACGGGAGGCAAGCGTCTGCGGGCCGCGTTCTGCTACTGGTCCTGGCGGGCCCACGGTGGCCAGGTCGACGACGGTCGACGCACCGCTGCCGTCCGCACGGGTGCCGCGCTCGAGCTGTTCCAGGCGGCCGCGCTGTTCCACGACGACGTCATGGACAACTCGGACACCCGACGCGGGCGCCCGGCGGCGCACCGCGCGTTCGCCGAGCACCACCGCGACGCCGGGTGGTCGGGCAGCGACGTCCAGTACGGCTCGTCGAGCGCGATCCTCCTCGGCGACCTGTGCCTCATCGCGAGCCAGGCCGAGATCCGGGACGCGCTCGTGGGCGTCCCCGACGACGTCGCGCTGCGCACCCGCACGCTGTTCGACGACATGCAGACCGAGGTGACCGTGGGCCAGTACCTCGACGTGCTGGCCCAGGCCGTGCCGTGGGGCGTCGACCTCGACGCCGACGAGACCAGGGCACGGGCCGTGATCCGCTCGAAGTCCGCCAGGTACAGCGTCGAGCACCCGCTCGCGCTGGGCGCCGCGCTCGCCGGGGCGTCCGAGGACGCGCTCGCCGCGGTCCCCACCTACGGGCTGCCCCTCGGCGAGGCCTTCCAGCTGCGCGACGACGTCCTCGGGGTGTTCGGCGACCCGTCGGTCACGGGCAAGCCCGCGGGCGACGACCTGCGCGAGGGCAAGCGGACGGTCCTGGTCTCGCGTGCGCTGCGGACCGCGACGCCGGCCCAGCGCGCGCTCCTCCTGGAGTCCCTCGGGGACCCCGACCTCGACCTGGGGACGGTCGACGCACTGCGGGGGGTGCTCGTCGAGACCGGCGCGGTGGCCGCGGTCGAACAGCTCATCGCCGACCTCACCGACGAGGCCTTCACGGCGCTCGACGCGGCCGACCTGGCGTCCCCCGGCGCCGAGACGGTCGCCGACCTGGCGCGCGCGGCCGTCCAGCGCACGGCCTGACCCGCGCGCCGTCGTCGGGCTCGTCACCGAGCCCCGTGACACGACGAGGGGCCCGGCT
>NZ_JAMXIO010000054.1:0-19617 GCF_059651515.1 Oerskovia sp. 140933 | reverse complement strand
CCGGGTTGTGAAGACTTCGACATCTCCACTAAGCCCGGAGGTCCTCCCTTCAACAACCGGAACTGACACCAACCTCCTGGCCGGGTACACCTAGGCGGCTCAGGGGCGGTCGCCCGCGCTGACCGCGGGGCGGCGCACCCGGGCCGAGGCGTCAGGCCCCGGCCGGCCCGTAGCCTTCACCCCACGACCAGCCGCAACCGGTTCTCCCCGACGCGCACCGTGACCTCCTGGCCCCACGACGCGACGAGCCGGTCTGACTCGACACCGTCGCCGAACACCACGAGCTGGTCGGACTCGACCGTGAGCCGGAGCTCGCCGCCCGCGTCGAGCAGCCCCTCGGTCAGGTCGGCACCGGTCGCGGGCGACGGCCACGCCTCGCGCACGAACCACGCGAGCGCCGGGTCGGTGGGGCCGGGGAGCCGGCGCCCGCCGCGCTCGCGCGCGATCGACGCGCACCAGCCCGTGGCCCCGGCCCCCGTCGCGACGATGACCCCCGACGAGGACTGCCTCTCGGACCTGACGGGTCGGCGGCTCGTGCCCCGACGGCCTGCCGCGTCGCCCGGGCCGTCCGTGGCGATCCGGTAGCGGGCCGACTGGTGCGACGGGTGGCCGACGAAGACCTCGTTGAGCGCCGTCAGGACCTGTCCGTCGTCGAGCGACGCCGCGACCGTGGTGAGGTCCTCGGTCCGCAGGCCGAGCGCGTGGCCCGGGGCGCCGTCGTCGGGCCTGCCGGCCCCGCGCCCGCCAGCCGTGCGCCCGCCAGCCCCGCGTCCGCCCGCCTCCGGAGCGGCCGTCCCTGCGCGCGTCGCGCGTCCCGCGCGTTGGAGGAGCCCGACGGCCGTCGGGACGTCGAGGCGGACCAGCGCCCCCGCGTTGGTCCCCGGCTCGGGGTCGACGCCCAGCACGGGCTGGTCGGTGAGGTACTTCGCGACGTTCGCGACGAGCCCGTCCTGCCCGACCACGACCACGACGTCCTCGGGGGCCACGAGGAACCGGCCGAGGTCCGCGCGTTCGACGTCGGCCCGCCGCCAGCCCTCGGGGATCGCCGCCACGACCCGGGCGCGAGCCTCGGTCACGGTGTCGTGCCGCTCCTGGACCGCTTCGAGCGTGCGGCCGCGCGTGCGGAGGAAGAACTCGGCCTGGCCCCTGGTCGCGTGCCGGTCGAGGAGCTCGTCGAGCTCGGTCCGCCGGTGGACGACGACCACGCGCCGCTGGAGGGGCATCTCAGGCTCCGCGCTGGCCGGGAGCGGCGCTCCCGTTCGCGGCGCCCGCCCCCGTGAGCGCGGCGAGCGCCCCGCTGAGCAGGTCGGGCGTGATGGTGAGGCTGCCGATCTTGGGCAGCGCACCCGCGAGGTCGCGCATCGCCACGGCCAGGATGGTCGACCGGTCCATGCCCTCGTAGACGTCCATCACGGTCCGGAACTTGGCGTTGTTCGCCTCTCCGAGCCGCCGGATCTCCTCGGCCTGCGCGAGCGAGGTCAGGTCGCGACGCTCGGCCGCCGCCCGGGCCTCGACGAGGGCGGCAGCCGCCGTCTCCTCGGCCTCGCGCCGGGCGTTGGTCCCTTCCTGCGCGACGAGCTGCTCGCGCCGCGTCGCGAGCTCGATCTGGCTCGCGAGCTCGTTCTCCGAGATGGTGCGCTCGCGCTCGACCGCGAGGGCCCGCCGCTCGTACGTCGACCGGTCGGCCTCGGCCTGGACGTGCTCGCGCAGCGGGGTCTGGAGGGCGCGCTCGACGTCGCCGTCCGGACGGACCGCGAGCACGTGCACCCCGAGGACCTCGATGCCGGTCGAGGCCAGCCTGGCGTCCGTCCCCAGGGCCTCGACGAGCTGGGCCCGGACCTGGCTCACGCCCTGCTCGAGCGCGGTCGTCAGGGGCACGGCCGCGAGGTGGTCGATCGCGTGGCTCTGCGCGAGCTGCCCGATGATCGTCGCGACCTGGTCCCGGCCGGTCGTCGTGGCGGCTCCGGTGTCGGGGTCGATCCCGAAGTCGAGCCGCTGCGCGACGACGGCCGGGTCCGCGAACCGGTAGGTCACGTTGACCTGGACCGTGACGTCCTGGTGGTCGCGCGTCGTGGCGTGGAAGAGGACTGGTAGCTCCTGGTCGTCGACCGGGACCTCGCTGAGGACCGAGGTGCCGGGGCGGAACCAGAAGGCCTGGCCGATCCCGCGGTGGGCGACCCGCCCTGCCTTGAGATGGATCACGGCGCCCGTGGGGCTGCCGAGGAAGTGCCGCAGCCAGGGGTAGCGCTTGATGGTGGCCATGGGAGGCTCCGTCCGTCGTCGGTGTTTGTGTCACATTGACGATAAGCCTGGATCGTCTTTAGCGTCAACCTGACGATAAGAAGGTAGGGTGGGCAGCATGAGCAGCCCCACGCACCCGCACGCCGACACCCCGGCCTCGGCCGCCCGGATCCCCGTCACGGTCGACGTCGTCGCGCTCACGGTCCGTGACGGCACGCTCCAGGTCCTGCTCGTGACACGGCTCCTCGACCCCTTCCGCGACCGCCTCGCCCTGCCGGGCGGGTTCGTGCTGCCCGACGAGTCCCTGCCGCAGGCCGCCACCCGGGAGCTCGCCGAGGAGACCGGCGTCGGGGTCCCGGGCCACCTCGAACAGCTCCGCACCTACGGGCCGCTCGGCCGCGACCCGCGCGGCCCCGTGCTGACCGTCGCGCACCTCCTGCTCGCCCCCACCTACGGCCTGCCGACCGCGGGCAGCGACGCCGCGCAGGTCGGCTGGTACCCGGTCGAGGAGGCGCTCGCGGACCCCGACGGGCTCGCGTTCGACCACCACCGCATCCTGCGCGACGGCGTCGAGCGGGCCCGCGCCAAGCTCGAGTACTCGACGCTCGCCACCGCGTTCTGCGGACCCGAGTTCACGATCGCGCAGCTCCGCGCGGTCTACGAGGCCGTGTGGGGCACGCGCCTCGACCCCCGCAACTTCCACCGCAAGGCGGTCGGGACCCCCGGGTTCCTCGTCGAGACGGGGGAGTCGACGTCGGGCGGGACCGGTCGGCCGGCCGCGCTCTACCGGCTCGCACCCGAGGCGCAGCGCTCCGCCGGGGCGGGCGACGTCGTCGGGCAGGACGAGGCGCCCGCCTCGGTGCCCGCCGTCCTCAACCCGCCGCTCATGCGCCCCGCGGGCTGAGGACGGGGGCCTCCCGGCCCGGATGCGGTGTCGCACCCCGCCGCTAGCGTGGGAACGACGCCCCGGCACCGTCGTCGGGACGAGCCAGCCCGGACAAGGAGCACGACGATGAGCGACCCGACCGGCACCACCCCCAGCCCTGCCCGCACCGACGCCACGACCCCGCGCGGCCTGACGACCGTGAGCCTCTGGTCCGACGACGTCCCCGCGGCAGTCGCCTGGTACACCGAGGTGCTCGGCGTCGCGCCGTACTACGTCATGCCGCCCGCACCGGCCCCGGCCGCGTACGTCGAGTTCCGGGTGGGCGACTACCAGCACGAGCTCGGGATCATCGACCGCTCGTACGCACCCGCGGGGGCTGCGACGGCGCCCGGTGGTGCGGTCGTGTACTGGCACGTCGACGACGTCGCGGCGACCTACGACCGCCTGCTCGCCCTGGGCGGCGCCGAGTACCAGCCGGTCACCCCGCAGGGAGACGGCGGGTTCGTGACGGCGGCCGTCGTGGACCCGTTCGGGAACGTCCTGGGCGTCATGGAGAACCCGCACTACCTCGCGGTCCTGGAGGGGCGCGAGGGGTGAGCTGACGGGGGCGCCCGGTGCGACCCGAACCCGGTCGCCCGCGGTCCGTGGCCCGCGCCGGACGCCCCCGGAACCGTCCGGGATCCGAGCCGGAACAGCCCGCCAGACGGGCCGCACAGGACCTTTTCGAAGGACCTTCGAACGCCAGATGAACACCAGGTGAACAGTCGTCGAAGACTCGCCGACTTGGTCTTGAAGCCTGTCGCGGAGACTCCACCATGGATGACGTGACCGAGACGATCCTGCTCGCGCTCGTGGTAGTGACGGCCCTGGCCTTCGACTTCACGAACGGCTTCCACGACACCGGCAACGCGATGGCCACGTCCATCGCCACACGTGCCCTCAAGCCCAAGACCGCGGTAGCGCTGTCTGCAGTCCTCAACCTGGTCGGGGCGTTCCTGTCCCTGGCCGTCGCGGCGACCATCGCCAAGGGGATCGTGGACTCGAACGTCATCACCCTCGAGGTGGTGCTCGCCGGTCTGGTGGGTGGCATCACCTGGAACCTGCTGACCTGGTTGCTGGGCATCCCGTCGAGCTCGTCGCACGCCCTCATCGGTGGTGTCGTGGGCTCCGTCCTGGCCGCGGTCGGGACGAGCGGGGTCCTGTGGACCGGGGTCCTGTCCAAGGTGATGATCCCCGCCCTGCTCGCCCCCGTGATCGCGATCGGCGTGGCCGCGCTCGGCACGTTCCTGGTCGCGCGCATCACCAAGGACCTGCCGCAGGACACGACGAGCCGCGGCTTCCGCTGGGGCCAGATCGGCTCGGCCTCCCTGGTCTCGCTCGCGCACGGCACCAACGACGCGCAGAAGTCGATGGGCATCATCCTGCTCGCGCTCATCGCGGGCGGCGCGGTCCCGGCCGACTCGGGCGTCCCGTTCTGGGTCGTCCTGGCCTGCGCGACCTTCATGGCCCTGGGCACGTACCTGGGCGGCTGGCGCGTCATCCGCACCCTGGGCAAGGGCCTGGTCGAGATCGACTCCCGCCAGGGCATGGCCGCCGAGACGTCGTCGGCCGCGGTCATCCTCCTCTCGAGCCACTTCGGCTTCTCGCTGTCGACGACGCACGTCGCGACCGGCTCCATCCTGGGCTCGGGCGTCGGCATGCCGGGCGCGAAGGTCCGCTGGGGCGTCGCGGGCAAGATGCTCGCCGCGTGGGGTCTGACGCTGCCGGCTGCCGGCATCGTCGGTGCGCTCTGCTTCTGGCTGCAGGACGCGATCGGTGGCGTGGGGGGGACCGTCGCGGTCTTCACCGTCCTCATCGGGACCTCGCTCGCGATCTGGGTCGCCTCGCGCCGCAAGCCGGTCGACGCCTCGAACGTCAACGACGAGTGGGACGGCGAGGGTGAGACCGTGGTCGACGCCGCCGAGTCCTTCACGGCCGTCGCCGTCGAGGTCACGGCCGAGGCCGAGGCCACGATCGCCGCGACCAAGGCTGCTGCGGACGCCGACGCGGCCTCCACGGCGAACGCCGCTGACCCGACCACCGCCACCCGCCGCGAGGGAGTCCCCGCATGAGCGAGCTGATCCAGTTCGACGCACTGCTCCAGGTCCTGGTCGCCGGCGCGCTCGTCGGCGCCGGTCTGCCCGCGCTCTTCGCGCTGGGCGTGCGCCTGCTCAGCGCGCCCGCTGCGGCGGCGACGCTCGCGGTGGAGGGTGCGCCGTCGGGCACGGACGCCGGCCCGACGGCGGCACGCCCCACGGGCCTTCGGCGCGCCGCCGCGATGCTGTGCTTCGGCGTCGTGCTGGCCGCGTGCGCCGTGGGGATCTGGTTCCTCGCGTCCGGCGGCCACTGACGGCTCCTGCTCCGCACGACCCCCCTGAGGCCGCCCCGTCGTTCCACGACGGGGCGGCCTCCGTCGTCGGGTCGCCGGTGCCGCACCGTGCCGGCGCCCCCGCTTCGGGGTGCCTATACACCGGGGTCGGGTGAAAGCCGCGCACCTCTGACGCCGTGGCGCGCGAAAACCTGGTGAAGGTGACGCACGTCACTCTCGGCTGTCGTCATCCTGCCCATCTGCCCGGGTCTTCCGAGTTGGACACCTGTTCAACTCACCGGGAGAACCTCATGAGCACCCCCCGCCGGGCCCGCGGAACCCGCAGCCCCCTCAGCAGGGTCGTCGCGGCCACGACCGCCGCCATTCTGGCGCTGACCGGGGCGGTACTCGTGGACACCGCCGCGACCGCGCCCGCGTCCGCGTCGCAGCTCCCGCAGTGCCCGGCCCCGGGGCAGATGCCGGGCGTCGGCAACGTCCCCGCCTTCACCGACTCGAACGTCGCGGTCTACGTGGGCGGCGACTTCTCCGCGACGGGCGCGGCCGCCGAGTCCGAGGGCCTGCTGGTCGTCATGGGCGACGCGACGTTCCAGAAGGCCTCGCAGGGCGTGTACAACGTCGGGACGGCCGGGGCGGGCTCCCAGATCACCCCGCCCGGAGGGACCACGATGCTCGCGGTGGGCGCACGCCTGACCGTGGGGTCGACGACCAAGCTGCACGTGGGCATGAACGTCGACGGCGACGGCAACGTCGACGTCGGCGGGACCGTCACCAGCACGCACCCGATCGACACCAACGGCGGCGCCGTGCGGCCGGGTCTGGGGGCCGAGGCCGTCGCACCCTACGGCGACTTCGGCAGGGTCGTCCGCCAGCAGTCGGCGGACCTCGCCGCAGCACATCCGACGCCTGCCCGGATCGAGCGCTCGGGCAAGAAGGTCTCCTTCGCGGCGGACGCCTCCGCCTCCCTGCACACCTTCACGGTCGAGGCCTCCGCGCTGACGTCCCTGGGTACCAAGGTCGAGGTCGACTTCACGGGCGTCGGCCCCGACGCACCGATCGTGGTCAACGTGACCGGCGCGGACGCGACGATCGACCTCGGCACGGTCCGGTTCGACGGCACGCAGGTCAACGGTCTGTCCTCCCCGGGGATCGGCAACGCGTCGTCGCGGATCCTGTGGAACTTCGTCGACGCGCGGACCGTCACGATCGGCCAGAACGACCACTTCCTGGGGACGGTCCTGGCGCCGTTCGCGGACGCCACGCTCAGCACCAGCACGAGCGGTCGCCTCTACGTCGGGGGAGACCTCCGGGTCGTGGGCAACGGGATCGAGCACCACAACTACCCCTGGATCGGGCCCGGCGCGTTCGCGTGCGTCCCGGAGAACACGGGCACGTTCACGGTCACCAAGCGCGTGGTCGGCGACGCGGAGAGCCGCGTGCCGGACGCCACCTCGTTCACGGTGGGCTACTCCTACACCGACGGTGGTGCCCAGGTCACGGGCGACCTGGTCGTGGCGGCCGACGGTCGCCTCGTGAGCGGCCCGGCGCACCTGACGACCGGGACGGTCGTCACGCTCTCCGAGCCCACGCTGCCGACGATCCCCGGCGTCGCGTGGGGCACGCCGTCGTTCAGCCCCTCGGACGAGATCACGATCGGCGAGGGCGGGAGCGTCGCGGTGACCCTCACGAACACCGCACGAGTGCAGCAGGGCGGGTTCTCGGTGCGCAAGGCGATCGACGGGGACGCGGCCGACCTGGTGCCGGCGGGCACCGAGTTCACCGTGGCGTACTCGTACGAGCTGGCCGGCGCGCCCACCTCGGGCACCCTCCGCGTGGGCGCCGACGGGACCGTGCAGGCCGGGCCCCAGGACCTCCCCGTCGGATCCGTCGTGACGTTCTCCGAGACCGACCTGCCGACCGTGCCCGGCGTCGTGTGGGGCGCCCCGGTCTTCACGGTCGACGGGAAGCCCGTCACGTCGGTCACGATCGGTGACGGCGGCAACCCCACCGTCACCGTCACCAACACCGCGCACCCCGTCGTGGCGCCCGTGGGCGGGTTCTCGATGAAGAAGGTGGTCACCGGGGCGGCAGCCGGCCTGGTGCCCGCAGGCACCGAGTTCGGCGTGTCGTACTCCTACGAGGTCGACGGCGCCCCGACGTCGGGCACGGTCACGGTCGGGGCCGACGGCGCCCTGGTCGCAGGTCCCCAGAACCTTCGCGAGGGAACCCTCGTGACGTTCGCGGAGCTCGCGCCGCCCACGGTCGACGGCGTCGTGTGGGCCGCGCCCGTCCTCACGGTCGACGGGAAGCCCGCCACGTCGCTCGTGATCGGCGACGGCAGCAACCCGGCCGTGACCGTGACCAACGGGGCGGACCCTGCCGCCACCCCCGTGGGTGGGTTCTCGGTGCGGAAGGCCGTCACCGGGGAGGCCGCCGACCTGGTGCCCGCGGGCACCAGGTTCACGGTGGCGTACTCGTACGAGCTGGCCGGTGCGACGGCGTCGGGCACGCTCACGGTCGGCGCGGACGGCGCCGTGACCACGGGCCTCCAGAACCTTCGGGAGGGGACCCGCGTGACGTTCGGCGAGGTCGACCTCCCGTCGGTCGACGGCGTCGTGTGGGGTGCACCCGCCTACTCGGTCGGCGGGCAGCCCGTCTCGTCGATCGTGATCGGCGACGGCACGAACCCCGTGGTCACCGTCACGAACACCGCGACCGACGAGCCCGCGGGCGGCTTCTCGGTGCGCAAGGCGGTCACCGGGACCGCGGCAGGCGCGGTGCCGGCGGGCACGACGTTCACGGTGGCGTACTCGTACGAGCTGGCCGGTGCGCCGACCTCGGGCACGCTGACCGTCGGTGCGGACGGGACGGTGCGGGAAGGCCCGCAGAACCTGCCCGTCGGGACGGTCGTGACGTTCCGCGAGCTCGCGCCGCCCACGGTCGGCGGCGTGGTGTGGGGCGCTCCCGTCTTCTCGGTCGGGGGCCGGCCGGTCACGTCGGTCACCGTCGGTGACGGCGGCAACCCGACCGTCACCGTGACCAACACCGCGACCGCGGTCGTCGTGCCGACGGGCGGGTTCTCGATGGCCAAGACCTTCCGTGGTGCGGCCGCCGCGGCGGTGCCCACGGGGACCGAGTTCGCCGCGACCTACGAGTACACGATCGACGGCGTCACGACCGGTGGGACCCTGCGCCTGTCCGGCGACGGCACCGTGGTCGACGGCCCGCAGCACCTCGTCGCGGGCACGGTCGTCAGGTTCGGCGAGCTCGCGCCCCCGGAGGTCGTGGGCGTCGCGTGGGGCACGCCGGTGTTCTCGGTCGCCGGGACGCCGGTCACGTCGATCACGATCGGTGACGGCGCCAACCCGACCGTGACCCTGACCAACACGGCCGACGTCGCCGTGGGCACGTTCTCGATCGCCAAGGTCGTCCAGGGCGACGGGGCCGCCCTGGTCCCGGCAGGGACCGCGTACACCGTGGAGTACGCGTACGGGCTCGGCGCGCAGACCGTCACGGGCACGCTCGCCGGCCTGACGGTCGGCGCCCCGGTGTCCTTCCCCGGCAACCTCGTGGAGGGCACGGTCGTGGAGCTGCGCGAGGTGGACCTTCCCGACGTCGAGGGCGTGGTGTGGGGGACCCCTGTCCTCAGCCATGACCGGGTCGTCGTCGGGAGGGACCGGACGGTCGAGGTCACCCTGACCAACACCGCGGGACGGGCGCCCGCGGGCGGCTTCGCCCTCGTCAAGGACGTCGTCGGCGAGACCGCCGACCGGGTGCCCGCCGACAGCGAGTTCACGGTCGTGTACGCGTACGACCTGGGCGGGACGTCGACCACGGGCGCGCTCACGGTCGCGGCCGACGGCACCGTGGTGGACGGCCCGCAGAACCTCCCGGTCGGGACGGTCGTCACGTTCTCGGAGGCCGACCTGCCCGCGGTCGACGGCGTGGTGTGGGGCGCCCCGGTGTTCAGCCCGGCCTCGGTCACGATCGCGGACGGCGGGAGGCAGACCGTGACCCTGACGAACACGGCCGGGGCCGAGCCCGCGGGTGGCTTCTCGATCCGCAAGGTCGTCGCGGGCTCCGGTGCGCAGGGTGTCCCGGCGCGGAGCCCGTTCACGGTCGCGTACTCGTACGGGCTCGACGCCCAGGTCGTGACCGGGACCGTGCAGGTCCTGGCCGACGGCACCGTGGTCGACGGTCCGCAGGACCTCCCGGTGGGGACGGTCGTGTCGTTCTCGGAGGTCGACCTGCCCGCGGTCGCGGGGGTCGTGTGGGGCGCCCCGGTGTTCAGCCCGGCCACTGTCACGATCACCGAGGGCGAGAGCACCACGGTGACCCTCACCAACACCGCTGACGTCGTCGCCGCGCAGGTCGGCGGCCTCGCGGTCGCCAAGGCGGTCGTCGGCCCGAACGCCGCCAAGGTCCCCGACGGCACCGAGTTCACGGTCGCGTTCTCCGCGACCGTCGACGGCGAGCGCACCGAGGGCACCCTGCGGCTGCGCGCCGACGGCACGGTCGTCGAGGGCCCGGCGAACCTCCCCGCGGGAACGGTCGTCGAGCTCGAGGAGGTCGACCTCCCGGACGTCGACGGCGTGGTGTGGGGGACGCCCGTCTTCATGGTCGACGGCGAGGACGTCACGTCGGTCACGATCGGCCCCGGTGAGGTCGTCGACGTGACCCTCGTCAACACCGCGGGGGCCGGGCTGGCCGTCACCGGGTCCGGGGCCGTGGGGATCGCCGCGACGGCCCTGCTGCTGGTCGGCGGAGGCGCGCTGCTCCTGGTGGGTGCGCGACGCCGTCGGGCCTGAGCCGGCCGTGCCCGGGGCAGGCGCGCGGTCAGGCCTGCCCCGGGGCCTCCTCCAGGGCCGCACCGACCGCGGTCGCGAACGCGTCGACGTCCTCGGTGGTCGTGTCCCACGAGCACATCCAGCGGACCTCGACGCGCTCGTCGCCCGTGACCGGGTCCGGGGAGGCGGCGGCCCAGTCGTAGAACGCGAAGTCCGCGCGCAGGGCCTCGGCCGCGGCGCGCGGGAGGACCGCGAACACGGCGTTGGCCTGGGTGGTCTGGGAGAACGCGAGGCCCGACGGCGCCGCGTGCGTGCCGCCGTCGGGCGCCTCTCCCTCGCTCGCCGCGGGCGAGAGCGCGGCCCGCAGGCGCGCGGCCATCGCGTTGGCGTGCGCCGCGCCCGTGCGCCACAGGTCGTCCTCGAGCAGCGCCGTGAGCTGCGCCGAGACGAAGCGCATCTTGGACGCGAGCTGCATGGTCATCTTGCGGACGTGGTCGACGCCCTGGACGGCGTCGGGGTCCAGGACCACGACGGCCTCGCCGAACAGCAGACCGTTCTTGGTGCCGCCGAACGACACGACGTCGACACCCACGTCGGTCGTCGACTCCCGCAACGACACCCCCAGTGAGGCCGCCGCGTTCGCGAGCCGGGCACCGTCGAGGTGGACGCGCATCCCCGCCGCGTGCGCGCGGTCGCTGATCGCGCGGATCTCCTCGGGCGAGTAGACCGTGCCCAGCTCGGTCGCCTGCGTGATCGAGACGACGAGCGGTTGCGCGCGGTGCTGGTCGCCCAGGTCGCCCACGAACCGGTCGACCGCGCCCGGCGTCAGCTTCCCGTCCGGTGCGGGGACCGTGAGGAGCTTGATCCCGCCGACGCGCTCGGGGGCGCCGTTCTCGTCCTGGTGGACGTGCGCGTGCTCCGACGTCACGACCGCGCCCCAGCGCGGCAGCATCGACGTGAGCGCGACGACGTTCGCGCCCGTCCCGTTGAACACCGGGTACGCCGTGGCCTGCTCGCCGAAGTGGTGGCGGACGACCTCCTGGAGACGCCCGGTCCACGGGTCCGCACCGTAGGACCCGGCGTGGCCCACGTTCGCCGCGGTCAGGGCCGCGAGGACCGCCGGGTGGGCCGGGGCGTAGTTGTCGGACGCGAACGAACGGGTCTGGGGCACCCGGTCAGGGTATGCCGAGCACGACGTGGCCGTCCGCGGGGGAGTGGTCAGCCCCGGTGCGCCCCGTCCACGTAGTACCAGCGCCCGCCCTCCCGGACGAACGTGCTGACCTCGTGCAACGATCCGCGCTCGCGCGACTCCGCAGACCGGAAGCGGGCCACGAACTCCACGACGCCCGTCCGGTCGAGCGGGCCGCCCGCGCTCGTCGAGACGATGTCCAGGCGGCGCCACGTCACGTCGTCGTCGAGCTCCAGCTCCGCGGGCCGGGTCGAGGGGTGCCACGTCGCGAGCAGGTAGTCGACGTCGCCGACCACGAACGCCGCATAGCGCGAGTTGTTGGAAGGGCACACAACGGCCGGAGACCACCGGCCACCCGACACCAACGCAAAGGAGGGCCCCCGTGGCTCAGAACACCATCGCCGCCCAGGACGCGAGCCGCGCGTCGTTCGAGGCAAGCATCGAGGCTGCCAAGCGACACGCGGAGCGCACCGGCGAGCCGCTGAACGACGTGCTGGACCGCCTGGACCGCGCCGACGCGACGACCGTCCCCGCGAACCACCCGCTGATCAGCGCTGACAAGGCGCACCTGGCCCAGCGCATGCGCGGCGCGCTCTGGATCGACCCGAACGGGCGCCGCACGATCAACGCCCCGCGCCGCACCCTGCGCGAGCTGCTCGCCTGACGTGCCCCGGTGGGCCGGAGAGGGAAACCCCCGGCCCACCGGCTGGCCCACCAGAACCACACGCGAGCAGGAGCGAACCATGCTGACCATCACCCACACCCGCGAGGCGGGAACCCTGATCGACGGCACCGAGCGCGGCGACGGCACCAACGTCGTGCTCAAGGCGCACCACTGGCGGTTCAGCCGCAATCTCGGTACCTGGTACGTGCCGCAGTCGCGCGACCGTGCCGCCAAGGTGCGCGCAATCGAGACGGCCGCGGCCGCGCTGCGCGAGGCCGGCTACGACGTCGAGGTCACCATCGACGACACGGCCCGTCCGGCCGCTGTCGTAGAGGCCGACAAGATCGCCCGCCAGGCCGCCCGCGCCGACGCGCTGGCGGCCAAGGCCGACCGGAAGGCGGGCGCGGCGGATGCCGCCTACGCGCGGCACGAGGCCGCCGTCGAGCGTCTGCCCGAGGGTGGGGAGCCGATCAAGGTCGGCCACCACTCCGAGAAGCGCCACCGTCGCGACACCGAACGCGCCTGGTCCACGCTCGGAACCGCCGTCCACGCCCAACGCGACGCCGACGCCGCCCAGGTGGCGGCAGCGACCGCCGCGGCGACGACCGGCGCCCGGTACAACCCCGTCACCGTCGGAAACCGCATCGCCCGGCTCGCCGCCGAGATCCGCAAGTACGAGCGCGAGCTCGTCGCGCCGGTCTACGACCCCGACACGGGATACCGGCCCGCGACCGAGCACGAGCAGGCACGGCGCCGACGTCGCCTCGAGCCGGCGATCGCCGAGGCCCGCGACAACCTCGCGCACTGGGCGGGCGTGCGCGCCCAGCAGATCGCCGACGGCGCCGTCACCGACTACGGGCCGCACAACGTCGCCAAGGGCGACGAGGTCAAGATCGGCCACTGGTGGCGCCGCGTCGCCCGCGTCAACGGCAAGTCCGTGAGCGTCGAGACCGACTACTCCTGGACCGACCGCGCCCCGTGGCACGAGGTCACCGACCACCGCGCAGCCCAGACCGCGTGACCAGCAGCCAGGGCGGGCCACGACCGGCCCGCCCTGGCCCAGCCCGCACCGACACGAGGAGAACCGCCATGACGACCGCCACCGCACCCCGAACCCGTAGGCTCACCCGTACCCGCCGCGCCGCCGTGGGGGACTTGCCGCCCCCCACACCCCCCGCCTCCGGTGCGGCGCACGACCGCCTGCAACCCCGAGGTGCCCCACCCATGACGACCCGCCGCGTCGACGCCCTGCCCGACGAGCACGCCGGCCCGATCCTCGACCTGCTCGACCGAGTGCGCGCCGCCGCGACGCCGCCTGCCGGCGATGGGGGAGCGTGGGCCGCGGCCGAGGCCGGACAGGTCCGCGTGCGCACCGGGTACAAGGCCGCGCGGCGGACCCTGTCCGCCGGGCAGTACGCCGCGCACACCCTGCGCCTGCTCGCCCTGGCCCAGCCCGAGGCTGAGCGTGAGCCGTGGACCGACGCCCTGGCGCACGCCGGCGAACCGATCGGCTCATGGGACTGGGACGTGCGCATGCAAGGCGCCCTCGACCTGCGCCGCACGTTCAAGGACCAGCCCGAGCCCCTGCCGGAAAGCGTGCGCCCGGCCCGTCTCGTGGCTGCGTGGCTCACCCACGCCAGCGGCACCGGACTCGTGCCCGTCACCGCCCGCCTCGCCGCTCACGTCCTCGAGCTCGAACCCGCCGACGACGTCCTCGCCGCGGCCTGGTACGCCACCCATGGCGACCGGCTCCTCGCCGAACTCACCGCCCACGGCACACCCACCAGCGGCGCGGCCGACGTCGACGAGGCGCACCGACGTGCACTGCTGCGCACCGCCGTCCGGGGCCTCTATCGCGCCCAGCTGCTGACGAAGGTCGAACTCGCCGCCCGCGCTGGCATCACCCGCCGCACGCTCGACGCCTGGCTCGCACAGGGCTGAGCCGCCTCGCTGAGCGAGTCGACCTCACCGCTTGGTTCGCGGACGGCCAGCGCCACGCCGACGATCTTCGATCCCATCTAGGGACTCCGCGGTCCACACCGGGCCGCCGTTGAGCTCGCCGGCCGGATCGGGTAGCCAGTCCACCCCGCGGTGCCGGGCCGTGCGCAACGAAACCGGCGAGACGCCGAGCCGCTGAGCCAGGCGCGCGCTGTCGTACAGCCCGCGCGGCCCAGGCCCCGGATCAACCGGCCCAACGGGCTTGGATTCCTTGCTCATCTGACCACGCTAACAGAACCAAACCGTTCTGTTTCTGCTAAACTAGAACGCAAGCGTTCGGATATCGGAGGCATGATGAACCACTCTCGTGGGCCCCTTGCTCTCGCCGGTTCGGTGGTTCGGCCCGCACGGGCCACGCCTGAGCCGATGGCGGCTCAGCAGGCGGCCGAGACCTACGAGTCGTTCCCGCGCTGGCCCGTCGTCCTCCTCGCCGCCGGCGCGTTCGTCGCCATCTGGGGCGGGTGGGTGGACCTGGGCCGGATGTCAGGCTTCGGGCCGGTGAACCTGCTCCCGGGAATCATGGACCTGACCGTGAACCTCGCGATCACACTGCCTCTGGGCATGGAGGTCTACGCCGCGTTCGCCCTGGGCGTCTGGCTCACCCACCGCAACATCCGACCTACCGCGCGATCGTTCGCGGGCTGGTCGGTCCTGGCCTCTCTCGTGATCGGAGCCGCAGGGCAAATCACCTACCACCTGCTCCACGCTGCCGGCATCGAGCGAGCGCCCTGGCAGGTCGTCGTCGGCGTTGCGTGCGTGCCCGTCGCCGTCATGGGTATGGGCGCCGCGCTCGCCCACCTGCTCGGCGTGCGCCGTCCCCGTCCGGTCGCAGCTGAGACGGGCGACCCGATGACCGACCCGGCGGCGGCCGCGCCGCTCATGGAGACAGGCGCGACAGCCGAGGAGGCCGTGGAGGTCGAGCCGGTGGAGGCCGAGCCTGTCGCTGAGCCGGTCGAGCCCGTCGAGGTCGGGGCGGTCGGCGCGGGCCGTGCGCTGGTCCAGGCGAGTGGTGATCTGGACCCACGCACGATGTCAGCTGACCAGCGTGACGCCCTGATCCTCCAGCTTGCACGTGAGGCGCGTTCCGAACGGGACCTCGCCCAGCGGGTGCCATGGTCGCGGTCGACGGTGAACCGGGTCCTGCGCAAGCACGACGTCGTCCTGAACCAGCCCGCGAACCAGCCCCAGATGCAGTGGGCCACGGACCGTGGCGAGACGGTCGTGGCGTGAACCCCGGTGCCCTGCGACGGAGCGCCGCGCACGATCTGGCGCAGCCCTGCGGGCCGCGGCTGACGAGCGTTCTGAGTCTTCGGTCCGTCCCTGGCTCCGAGTGTGGCCGGCCGTCCCAGGGCGCAAGTCGGCTCCGCTGCGCTACGGCCCGCCCGGGTGGAAAGTCCCCGGCTGCACTCGCTGCGCTCGTTGAGCCCGCCGAGGACTGTCCACCCGTCCGGGCACCCCGACTCGCTCGCTGCGCTCACGCCCTGCGGGTGCGTCCTGGGACGGCTACCGGCCAAACGCTCCGCTTGCAGGGACGGTCCGAAAAACGACGTGGGGGAGGCATCATGGCCAGCCAGCAGGTCAAGGTCACCGTGTACAGCAAGCCGGCGTGCGTCCAGTGCGACGCGACCTGCCGGGCGCTCGACAAGAAGGGGATCGAGTACTCCGTGGTGGACATCAGCACCAACGACGACGCGCTCGAGCGGGTGCGCGCGCTGGGGGTACCTCCAGGCCCCGGTCGTCGTGGCCGGCGAGGAGTCGTGGAGCGGCTTCCGGCCCGACCAGATCACCGCCCTCGCCGCCCGCCAGGAGGCCTGACATGAGCGTGGAGCTCACCCGTGAGCGGGTTGTGGCGATCAACGCCGCGGCGTGGGAGTACTGGCGCTGGAACGCGAACCAGGACGAGGACTGGACCCGGGGCTACCTCGCCCGGCGCGGGCTGCGCGGCTTGCAGGCCGGGTACGCGCCCGAGGGATGGGCCCGGCTCGTGGGGCGCATGCGCGGCCGCGGGTACGGCACGGACGAGCTCGTGGCCGCCGGCCTCGCGTTCCGCACCGACAAGGGCCAGGTCGGGGACGTGTTCCGTGACCGGCTGGTCCTGCCGTATCGCGACGAGGCGGGCGCGATCATCGGGTTCACCGCCCGCCGCAACCCCGCGGCCGACGACGCCGACGACGCACCGGCGAAGTACCTCAACACCACGACGACGCTCGCGTTCGACAAGAGCCGGGACCTGTACGGCATCGACCCGGGCGCAGTGCGCCGGATCCAGGCCGGTGCGCGGGCCGTGTTCGTCGAGGGAGCCCTGGACGTCGAGGCCATCCGCCGCACCGGGTCGCCCGTCGTCCCGCTGTCCGGGTGCGGCACCGCGCTCACCGCGACCCACCTCGAGCGCGTGCGTGCGATCCACTCGGGCGCCGTCGCGCTGGCGGTGTTCGCGTTCGACGCCGACGCCGCCGGCCAGGCGGCCGCCGTGCGCGCGTGGGACCTGCTGACCGACGACGAGGCCGGCACCGCCGGTGCCCTGGTCCTGCCCGACGGGACCGACCCCGCCCAGCTCCTCCAGGACGGCCACGGCCAGGCCCTCGCCGAGCGCCTGGCGCACCCGCAGAGCCTGGTGTCCGTCGTGGTCGACGTTGTCCTGTCCCGTCATGACCTGACGACCGTCGAGGGGCGCATCAACTCGCTCCGAGCCGCGGCCGCGCTCGTCGCGCGAATCGCGGATGTGCCGTTGTCTCGCGTCGGGGCGCAGCTGCACGCTCGCCTGGCCCCGCACACCGACCTCGGTGTGATCGCTGGCGAGCTCGCGATCGCCCGCGCCGAGCATCAGGCGTCCCGATGAAGCCTCGACGCGCCACAGCCCTGGGTGGTGCCCTGATCCTGAGCGCGTGCAGCACCCAGCAGCCCGAGGCCACGGTCGAGGTCGGGGGAGAGGTGTTCGCGGTCGAGGTCGCGGACACCGCCAACGAGCAGAAGGAAGGTCTGGCCGGCCGCGAGGAGATCCCTGCCGGCACCGGGATGCTGTTCCCGTTCGCAGAGCGCGCCGAGCACCAGATGTGGATGGCCGGCATGCAGGTCCCGATCGACGTCGCCTGGATCGATGATGACCGCGTGATCGGCGTAGCGACTCTCGACCCGTGCACCGAGGTCGACCAGACGACCTGCCCACGGTCGACAGCACCGGGCCCGGCGACGGCGCTGCTCGAGGTCCCAGCCGGAGCCCTGGCCGACGTCGCCGCTGGCGACGTGGTGGCACTGCGCGAGCCCTGATAGACCATGCGATATAAGATGCCTAATGAATGGAGGTGGTGAGCGTGTCGACCATCGATCAGCCCACCGTGGAGGAGCTGCGCCGGCTGCGTAGCCGGCGATCGGTCACCGAGCTGTCCTACCAGCGGACGCTGCGCGCGCTCGCGACGAGGATGACGCAGAGCGAGCTGGCTGCCGAGCTGCACGTGACGCAGTCCGCGGTGAGCCAGGCGCTGAAGACCGCGCGGGCCGTGGACGACGTCCGGCCCGGGTTCTCCGGGGCGAGCCCGTACGAGATCGCCCAGCGGTACGCCGCGGGGGAGCTGGACCGTGACCGCGCGCTGGAGGAGCTCGTGCGCTGGCCGTATGACCCGATCGCGCGCAGTGACGGGTACGACGCCCTGGTCGTCGACGCGCCCGGGACGCACACGCTCGAGGAGGTCGTGCGCGCCTACCGCGAGGGCCTGATCGACCAGGACATGTATGTCGCGGTGGGCCAGGCGCACCAGACGAACTAGGCTCCCAGGCCGTGACGACGGCCGCCGAAGTTGACCGCCATGCCCAGACAGTCCGGGCCCTGTCGGCACCCGGTGCGCCGCTGTCGCGCGAGAGCCCGCACGCCACGATCGCGAACCCGGCCTGGTTCTTCACCCCCGGGATGCCCACCCCGATGCGCGAGGAGCTGCACCAGCAGATCCTCGGCCGCTTCCGCGCCACGATGGAGAACGAGGTCGCGCACGACAAGCGCGCGATCGTGCTCGCCGGGCCTCCCGGCGCCGGGAAGTCACGGATCCTGGACGAGCTGATAGGCGCGCCTGGCAGCGAGAGCCGGCGGCGGTGGCTCGAGGTCGACCCCGACGAGATCAAGACCCAGCTCCTGGACGCGGCCGCGGCCGACGGGTCCTACGAGACGTTCATCAAGCCGCCCGCGGTGCGCGAGCTCGAGGCCCAGGGGGAGCGGTTCTTCCCGCTCGACTTCGCCGCGCTCGTGCACGAGGAGTCCTCCGCGCTGGCCAAGGTCGTGCGCGAGGAAGCGATCCGCGCCGGCGCCAACGTCGTCATCGACTCGGTCCTGTCCAAGCCGGACGCCGCCGTCGAGCTCGGGCACCAGCTCGAGCGTGCCGGCTACCGCGTCGACGTCGTCGACGTCGAGGTGCCCTACGACGTGTCGGCCGCCAGGATCGCCCAACGCTGGCGCGAGGCCTACACGAAGGCGCTCGGCGGTGAGCACGAGTACCGCCACGGCGGCCGCTGGGTCCCCGAGGACTACGCCCGCAGCGTGTACGCGGGGGAGGGGGCCCGCGCCATCTCCCAGGAGTCCGCCGAACGCCTCGCGCATGAGTGCGGCAACGTCACAAGCTTTCGCCGCTACTGGACACCCACCAAGGACCGCCCGCGGGTGACCGAAGTCGACCAGGTCCGAGGGCAAGGTGGTGCTTTCGTTGATCGACGTGCGGCAGACGCTGCTCGCGCCGCTCGTGTCAGCTTCCCGGCCCCCCAGGCGCGTCCCACGCCACCCGTCTCGAGGCCCGGGCCTCCAGAGATCGGGCGCTAGGCATGGTCGGGGAGAGCGTCCCGCGCAAGGCCCCGCCACCGCGCTGACATGGGCGGAACGAGCGCGACCGCTACCGCTCTAGTGGTCCCATCCTCGCTAACGGTCCGGCTTCCACAAGATGTTCGCCAGACTCATCCGTGAATCAAAACTGGATCCGAAGCCTTCGGAACGCTAGACTCCTTCTCGGTAGCGACTTCTGAGACACGGAGCACGCGCCACTACGAAGAACCCACGTCCTCGGACGTGGGTTCTTGCGTTACACGGCGGTCCTGGTCGTGGAGGATGTACTCCATGCTGATCGCCTATCTCGACGAGTTCGGACACATCGGCCCGTACATCGAGGATGGTCACCCCCGCTTCGGTCAGCACCCCATCTTCGGCTACGCCGGGTTCATCGTCCCAGTCCAGCACGCCCGCAGGCTCGGCGCGGAGTTCAAGCGCGTCAAGACCGCCCTGTTCAAGACCGAGATCGACCAGTCGACCGTGCCTGCCCAGTGGGAGCGCAAGGGCTCGGAGTACTTCTCCACCGGCTCGATCGCCAGACACCCCGAGCAGATCCGTGCCTTCAGGGGTCTCATGCGACGACTCGAGGGCCTAGGTGTACCCGGCCAGGAGGTTGGTTACAGCCTGCTGATCGGGGGTTGGCCGTCGAGGGCTTGGTGGCGACGGTGGGTGTTGTAGTGCTC